>JACVCM010000050.1 GCA_016742125.1 Sphingomonadaceae bacterium
CGGGGGCGGGGCTGGGCGGTTGCGGCGGCCGCATCTGCTGGAGCACCAGTAGCCGGCGCGGCAGCATCCTCGGCTGGTGCGGCTGCCTCGACATTTGCTTCGGGCGCAGCGGCTTCTTCTTCCTTGGCTGCCGGCTGGCAGGCCGCCAGAATCATGGTAGCCGCAATGGCTGTCGAACCTGTGATGAATTTACGCATGAAGTTCCTCCCCGTTGAATGGAGGATGTAGCTTAATCCAATCCCATCGATTTTAGCAAATCAATAAAGGCAGGCTCTTTGCGAAGCGGATCGAGCATCGCATCGAAGCGCAGTTCGGTGAGCCCTGCATCATACTCGGCCCGTGCACTCTGGAGCGCTTCAAGTGCCTGCTGAACCTCACCCCATTGCGCCAGCACCTGACCTTGCTGGTAAAAGGACACAGTGTCGGTATCCCCGGTCAACCCGGCCAGCGCGGCTTTGGCATCTGCCTCCCTTCCAAGGCGGCGCTGAACAATCGCCAATCCCGCCAGCTTCGACCATTTATGTGTTTCACGCTCGAACTCGACCAGCGCCTCGCGATCCCTTTGTTGCGCCAGCATTACCATGCCGATCCGAGCATGGGTGTCGGCAAGGTTCGGGTTGATGGAGAGAGTCTCGCGAAATGCCGCTATGGCTTCGTCATGTTGCCGGGCTGCGGATCTGACCGTCCCGGCAATTCTGTGGACCAGAGCGTTTAGCGGGTCGAGCAGCAGCGCACGTTCTATTGCAGACAAGGCTTCACCGTTGCGGCCCGTCGCCGCACAAAAAGCAGCGAAGCGCGCCATCACCGGGGCCTCCCCCTCCCCCAGCCTGCGCGACAGGTCATAGGGCTTGCGTGCCGCCGCGGCGTCAAGATTGCCTTGAAAGAGCAACAGGCCCAAAATTGAGTATCCTTCCGCATAGCGCGGTGCGATCGCTACGGCTCGCCGGGCCGATGCGATGGCCGCATCTCGATATGTGCGAATCTCGGCAGCACTGCCATATTGGCCCGAGATCGCAGCCAGCGAACGGGCGCGTCCCGCGTGCGCAGCAGCAAAATCGGGGTCGGCGGCGATGGCTGCATCATACTGAGTGACGGCCGCCCTTTCCTCCGCCTCATCCTTGGCATGGACATATAAATCCTTGCCGCGCAGGTAATGATCAAAGGCTATGATATTGCGGGTACCACCGAGCGGCATGCTGCTCGCCGCCGCCGCGCCGATCTTCGCACTCAACTCCGCGACAATCGCGCGACCGATCACCTGCTGCATTGCCAGAACATCACCCATAGGCTTTTCAAAGGGCCTGTTGGTGCGGCTGACGCCGGTTCTGCCGTCGATCAGCTCGACGGTGACCCGCAAGATGTTTCCGGCGATCTGAACCGCCCCGTCGACTAGAAATCCAGCGCGCAGTTTTGCTGCAAAGGCGACAGGGTCGGCCCTGCCACGTTCGAACGCTTCGGACGAAGCCTGCCCGACGACCTCCAGCGCGGCATTTTGTGCCAGCATGGCGCGGATCTCGTTGGCAAGCCCTTCGGCAATATAGCTCTGCTTGGGGTCGTTACCGATATTGTCGAACGGTAAAACAGCTATCCGGTTGGCGTTCCCGCCGTTGCCGGAGAACAGCCCTGCATACCAGGCTGCCACGCCGCTGCCCAACAGAAAGACGCCCGCTGTGCCTCCCATCGCCAGTCGTCGATCTATCCCAGCCCTCTGCTTTGTTTGCTGTCGGACGATCGATGCCTGCTGTCCTCCATGCAGGCCGCCAATCGCCCGCACCAGCTGCTGTATGGCTGGGTCGGCGGCAGTCATCCTGGCCCTTGAAAGATCAATCGCCTGAAACTGCCCGAAACCAAGCGGCGGCAGCGATCCGTCAAGCGAGAGCGGGACCAATATCTGCCTGTCCCGCCCCCGCGTTGCCTCGTCATGCACCCAGTGTGAGTTTATGGACGCTTGGGACCACAGCACCACCACCGCGCGGGCGCGATTGAGCGCCTCTTCGGTCGTGCGCGAAAAGCGTTGCCCTCCCTCCAGCAGACCATCCCACCATACGACAAAACCTGCCTGCTCGATCATCTGGATGATCGGCACGGCGCGGGCGCGATCTTCACGCGAATAGCTAAAGAATATGGTCGACAGGCCCGGCTGATCGCTTGATGATTCTTCCGCCCTGTCAGTCACGTTATCCGCATCTCCGGATTGGACAGCCCCGCTGCAGTTGAAGGCAGCGCTTGCTTCTCCCACATTTTCGGCGGCGTTACAACGCGCCTGCTTCAGCAGGCGATGACATTGACGGCCAGGCCGCCCTGGCTTGTTTCCTTGTACCGCGAAGACATGTCGATGCCAGTCTGCCGCATCGTTTCGATGACCTGATCGAGCGAAACCTTTGGCCGCTCTTCGCTATGCAGTGCCAGCCGCGCAGCGTTGACCGCCTTGACCGCGCCAAGTGCGTTGCGCTCGATGCAGGGAATTTGCACGAGCCCGCCGACCGGATCGCAGGTAAGTCCCAGATTATGCTCCATGCCGATCTCCGCCGCGCTCGCAACCTGCACCGGCGTCCCGCCCCAGATTGCTGCAAGGCCGGCGGCTGCAATCGAACAGGCGACACCGACCTCCCCCTGACAGCCCATTTCCGCCCCCGAGATTGAGGCGCGCATCTTGTAAAGGAGTGCAATGCCGCCTGCCGTGAGCAGAAACCGCCGCGCGACCTCGGCACTCTGGCCCTCGTTGCAGCAATAATATTTGAGCACAGCGGGCACGATACCGGCTGCGCCATTGGTCGGCGCCGTTACAACGCGACTGCCAGCGGCATTTTCCTCGTTCACCGCCAAGGCGAAAACATTGAGCCAGTCGAGCAGCCGTTCGGCCTCGTTCGCGCCAATGCCGTTGGTCAACCGGCCGTACACTTCGGGTGCACGACGACGGACGTTGAGGCCGCCTGGAAGAATTCCTTCCGTCTTCAGACCGCGGTCGATGCAGCCGAGCATGGCCGCGACGATGTTATCGATGCCCTCCCAGGTTGCTTGGCGCGGGCGAAATTCATCCTCGTTTTCAGAGACAATCTGGTCGATTGTCAGGCCTGTCGAGGCACACAGGTCGAGCAGGTCCGCCGCAGACCCATAGCGGTATTTGCCCTTCGATGCTGCTGCGATGCCGTCATTTGGGACAGGCGCCCTGAGCTGTTTCTCCGACGCAAAAAAGCCGCCCCCGGTTGAATAGAAGCTCTCTTCCAACAGGCATCGGCGACCGCCATCATATGCCCGCAGCACCATGCCATTGGGGTGTAATTCGGGAATGATATGGGTGTCGAGCCGGATATCCCGTGCTTTTTCGAAAGCAATGTCGGGTCCATCGGGCAGCTGCAATCTCCCGCGTTCGGCTACATCGCCTAGGATGGACGGCACCGCATCGGGGTCAACACGCGAGGGTCTTTGTCCGAGCAGGCCCAATATGACCGCGTCCACGGAGCCATGGCCGATACCGGTCAGCGCCAGCGAGCCCTGCAAGGCCACCTCTATCCGCGCTACCTGTCCGAGAAGCTGCGATCGACCGAGGTCGCCGACAAAGCGCCGCGCGATCCGCATTGGTCCGACCGTATGCGAACTCGATGGACCGATGCCGATACGAAACAGGTCCAAAATCGAAATCAAGTGCGGGCGACCTTCTGTGCCATTGGCGGCGTTACCAGGTTCATAGTGATACGTCGCGGCAAGTCAAAGGCCGAAGCCGCGCCGCTTGCGTATAAGCCCCCACGTAAATTCCCGGCTGCGATCCTTGCGTTATCGCAAAACGCCGAATGGCCATTGGGTCTATCCGTTGAATGTCCGCATCCCCCGCGGGCAGCAGGATATTCTCGGGCCCGCAAGAACAGGGGCCACAGCGGGATTATCGAAAAATGGAGAAGAGTGATGAAGATGAAGAAACTCATGACCGCTTCTGCTCTGGTAATCGGTCTTGGCCTGTCGAGTGCAGCCATCGCCAACGACCAGAACCAGAACAACGGTGCCAATGGCAATGGTGGCGGCACTGGCAGCACCACGACCGTGTGGAATGACCTGATCGACAGCTATTATCAGGACAATGCAGCCGATACGCTGACCGTCGATTATGACATCAGCAGCGAAGAGAATGGCAACACCGCTATTGTGGCAACGCAGTATCTCTATGCCGAAAACAGCAACTCAATGCTGGATGAAGTTGTCGACCTCGACGGCGAAGACGATACCGATACTGCCGTCGGCTATAATAGTGGCAACAACTCGGTGAACGACAATGCCTTCGCAGCCTATGCCGGCATTCTCAACCAGGCTTGGAACACCGGCATCAACGCCAATACGCAGGCAGCCACCAACATTGCAGCCCAGGGAACCGTCAATTTCGGCGTAAACTCGGGTGAAGGTTCGGGCGGCGGCGGTGACGACGACTGAACCATCTAGCAAGGCGATCTCAATCCCCCGATCTGCACGATCGCCAAAAGGAGAATAGAAATGAAGAAAATTGCGACCCTGCTGGTCCCGGCATTTGTCCTTGCCATTGCGGCTCCGGCAACTGCCAATGACCAGAACCAGAACAACGATGCCAACGGCAACGGCGGCGGCTTTTTGAGCAGCACGACGGTCATCAACGACTATCTTGATGAATTTTATCAGGATAACGGACCCGATAGTCTCAGCGAGTCGGTTAGCGAAAGCTATCAGGCGAACGATAACACGCTCATCTCGGCCTATCAGGAACTCTACGCCGTCAATTCCAACTCAGAGCTCGATGAAGTCGTCGACCTCGATGGCGAAGACGACAGCGACACAGCAGTTGGCTATAACAGCGGCAACAACTCGGTGAACGACAATGCGTTTGCTGCGTTCGCCGGCATTGCCAACCAGGCTTGGAACACCGGCATCAATGCCAACACCCAAGCAGCGACCAACATTGCTGCCCAAGGCACCGTCAACTTCGGTGTAAACTCGGGTGACGGCGCTGGTGGCGGTGGCGGCGGCGACGACGACTAAGCGTCCCTCCCCCGGAGGCCGGGCGGTCCCCCATACCCGAAACCCGCCCGGCCAATCCGGCCCGAATTCCAAATGGAGTAAGGTCCATGTTTAAAGAGATCATGATTGCGGCCGCTGGCATCGGATGCTTATTTGGCGTCAGCCCGGCCACTGCACAGACGATTGCGGTCGATCGCGAAGCAATGGCCCCCGCTGTGCGGGAAGACCCGATAATCGTCGTTACGGCAAAGATGCCTGCGCAAGCAGCCAGGCCCCGGTCGCAGCATATGCTGAGCAATGACGAGCTGGTAGAACAGCGCGGCGGCGAGCAGCTGATCGTCACCAACCAGACATTGACCGCGATAACGCAGGGCAATGTCCTGAATGGTGATTTTCTCGCCGGTGATGTCACCCTGTCCGATAGCGCGCTGTCCAGCTTCAATGGTGTTGGCAATATCCTTATCAATACCGGTGCGCAGGTCAGCCTGCAGACGGGCATGAACCTGACGATCAACATCGGCGAATGAGCGCAGGAGGCAAGGAGGAGAGGCAGATGGTCCGTTCGTGGATCAGATCCGGTGTCATGGGCGCGGCAGCACTCCTCCTGACGAGCCCGGGCGCTCCAGCCCAGGCGGAAGTCCAGCTGAGCCGGGAAAGCGGCGGCGACTTCAGCGTCTCGGTGATGAGTTGGTGGGAAATCCCCTTCCGCACTGTGGTACGCCAGCGTTACGATTTCAGCTGCGGATCGGCAGCGGTCGCCACGATCCTGACCCACCACTACGGTCGCCCGACGGGCGAACAAGAACCCTTCAAGGCAATGTGGGCCAAAGGCGACAAGGAATTGATACGCAAGGTCGGCTTTTCGATGTTCGACATGAAGACCTATCTGACAGACCTTGGCTACACCACCGAAGGCTTCCGGCTGAAAGTCGATGATCTGGCCAAGATCAAGCGACCGATGATCGTGCTTCTGGACCTCAATGGCTTCAAGCATTTCGTCGTCGTCAAGGGATTCAAAGATGGCCGCGTTCTGACCGGCGATTCGGTTCTCGGCCTTACGCAATATTCTGCTGAGGACTTCGGCAAGATGTGGAATGGCATCGCACTTGCGATCGTCAAGACGCCCCAGCCGATCCGTCCCAGATATAATCTCGCCAGCGATTGGGGTCCCTGGTCGCAGGCGCCGCTGGAAGAGGGGAATGACGCGCTGGCTGTATCGATCAGCGATCTTACAACGCATCTTCCGCCCGATTACCAGCTTACCCCGACCATCCTGCTCGACGTCCGCGTCGGCACCGTTCAATAAGGATTTTCAAAATGTACCGCCCATCGTTCAAACGCGCAGCCCTCGCCTCGTTGGTGATCCTGCCTCTGTTACCGGCAACCGCCGAGCCGCCCATAGGCGGGGACGACGCGTTTTTTTCCGCGCCGGACGTTTCCGACGATGAACTGGGCGAGCAGCGTGGCGGATTTCAGTTTGCAGGCATGGAAATCAAACTGGGCGCCGACATCCGTACCTTCCTCAACGATGAACTTGCATTGCACACCGTCATTACAATGGACGAGAACGGCTATAACCGCGTGCAGACCGTCGGCGCGGGTCTGACGCTTGCCGATGCCGATGCGATCCGCAACAATGTGCTGTCAAACGGTGCGATCAGGATGAATGTGGGCGACAGTCAGGTGTTCCTTGCCAATGAAGGCCGCACCGCGATTATACACGGCAATGAAGGCGCGTTGCAGAACATCCTCATTAACACCGCGAGTAACATCACAGCGACACAGGATGTAACCGCGACGCTGGACCTGCAGGGATATGACGGCTTTGCTTCGACCGTTACGGCAGACCAACTCGGTCGTAGCCTCGGGGATGATGTGACGCGCGCAATCTCGGGGGCGTTCGGCGGCTGACATCCCATTCCACCGTAACAAGAACGGCGGGCGATCGAAATGTGATCGCCCGCCTTTTCCTGCATACAGGCTCATTTGCGCAAGTTGATACTCAGCGGGAAGCGCACGGTCACAGAGACATCGGGCGCGTCTGCGGTCGCCCCGAATTCAAAACCGAAATTGACCGACTGGCGCTGGCTCAACCTGTACGACATGCCGAAGGTAAAGCTGCCTACATGTGCGCGGTTGGAACGCTCCACACTGCCGCCGATTTCCTGTGTCGAGGGCATGATATAGCTATGCCGGTAACCCATAGAGAAGGAAAAGCGCGGGTTCAGCGCAAAGCCGAAACCCAGATTGCCGCTAATCGCATCGCCGGGATCGACCCGGCCGATAAACGCACCGCCAATCTCGCGGTCGATGTTGCGCGGGATATGATACAGATAGCCCAGGCTGCCGAAAATGACGGCGGGATCTGAGGGGAGGAGCATGCTGATGCCCGGCTGTACCGCCCAGAAGCCCGAGCCTGTCGACAGCCCCGTAGCGACGCCGAATTCGTCATAGCCAACCTCGAACGGGCTTTTGCCCGTATCGGACTTGACGCGCAGGTTGGCGACCCAGATCGGGTTCTGACCGCGCGGCCGATTGAGCTGGTAACGAAGGGCAAATTCAAGATCGCCGATGTCGCGTTCCTTGAGCGCGATCGTGCGGACGATGCCTTCATCGCGCTGCTGTGCGACCTCGATCCGGTCCCAACGGTAGAGCGCGGGCAAACGCGCCTCCAGCTCCAGCCGGTTGGTAAGGCCGTATCGCGCCCCGAGCGTAGTGATAAGCGTGGTCCGATCTGCGTCGGAAGCCTCGATCAGCCCAATCTGTATCCCCGGCACAAGTTCGATGCCGCGAAACACCAGACGGTTGGTCGAACTGCTGGTATACTCGAACGAGGAATCGAGCACCATTCGCCCCGCAGGAGTCAGCACGCCCTGACCTTCCGGCACCGCCTCGACACGACTTTGCACCGTCGGCTCTGGCGGAGGGGCTTCTCCGACAGGGGCGTCGGGCATCATCTGTGTCGTTTCCTGCGATACAGGAGCAATGCCCTGCATCGCAGTCGCAAGACCGGCGGCGCGCAACTCGCTCAGATCGGAACCCGCCAGTTGTCTCTGGGTCAACATGTCGATCGCGAGTTGCTGGCGCGCAATAATCTCGCTCTGCTTGGCAATGAGTTCGCGCTGCGCCCTCAGTTCCGCGGCGATGAGCGTAAGTTGCTCCGCGGTGCTGTCGGCTCGCGGTGTTTTCTGCGGCGGTCCGTTGCGATCGGCATGTCGTTCGTCAACTGCGCCGCCATAAGCCAGATCGAAGGGCTTCAGCGCATCTTTCGGCCGTTCTGCGGATATCTGTGGGTCGTCGGCAGCATGTGCCTGCGTCGATATGGCCAGTGCCGTAAGTGACACTGCACAACCCAGCGTGCCCAACACGCTTCGTTCCATAGGCTCTGTCGACATCGGTCAGCTCCCGTATCTCGGTGTCGGGTCGGTGCTGTTCACATTTGCGTGCGGCGGGATTTTCTGGAGTGGCAGGTCGGCCCCTTCATCGCCGTCGGCGAGCTTTCGCAAGCCGCAATAATCTTCAATCATGACGGATTGCGGCCCGTTGAGACTGACCAAATCGCGCCGAACAAACTCCGACAAGGTTCGGCTGACGGTATGGATGGTGAGCCCCAAATGGTCGGCGATATCGGCGCGCGACATGGGGAGATCGAAAGGCCTGTCCGTCGGAAAACGCTTCGCTGTCGCGAGCAAGAACGCCGCCAGTCTTTCCGCAGCGGTCCGGCGCCCCAGCAGAAAGATGCAAGCCTGCGCATTGTCGAGCGCACTGCGTAACGCACCATGCACGGGCGGCGCTTCGCTGGGCTGGGCCTCCTCGCCGAACCCCCTGCCGCAACGACGCAGCGTGACGGCGGTGACAGCTTCGGCCGACGCGGCATAATAACCGCTGTCGATTCCGAAAACATCGCCGGGATAGAAGAAGCCTGTCAGTTGTCGATGACCATCGCTGTAAAGCAGGCAGGTGCGCACCGTGCCCGATATGACCTCAAACCAGTCGGTCGCCGGGTCGCCTTGCGCATATATTATTTCACCCTTCAGAAATTTAAGGATCGTACCCGGGCGAGATGGGGAACCCGATGGTGATCGGGTGTCGGTGTGGCCGCGTAGCCTGAGCATTTGATGTCTCCTGTGTGGTCGGCGCGGCCCGATTCTCTTTATTTTTGTGACGCGAAGGATATGCCTGCGGTCGACCCCTGACCATTGGGTGAAACTCGTGCGATTTTCGCGTCCGGCATTTTCGTGGGGGTTTTTACTAGGGATATTTTACAATTGGGTATGACTTAGGATATATGTTAAACGATTTCCGGATTTGTCAGGGAATGAGTCGATCAACAGGGCGACTATGGCAGGTTCGGGCGGCAATATTATCGCATTCAGGTGTTCAGCCTGAATGATAAATATTTAAGATACCGCATTTTCTAATTAGCGGACAAGAAAGCCGGGTTGCAATCGGTGACGGAAATCGGGTCGGACGACTTTCGAGGGAGTGTATTACTGTGTTGCAATTGGACCCAACCAGCGGAGTTCCGCTATTGACCACGCGTGAGCACCAGGTGCTCGAACTGGTCGCCCAAGGCCTGTCAGCGAAAGAAGTCGCCCAGGAAATCGAGATCGCGCCAAGGACGGTTGAGCGGCATATCGAGAATGTCCGACTGAAAATAAGGGCGCGAAACCGCACCCATATGGTGACATTGGCCATGGAACTGGGGCTGCTGCATCTCGATAATGACATGGTCGCCGAGATGGACGGCTAAATCACAGATTTCTGAAACGTTTACCATTCTGAAACAGCCTTCTGTCAAGACGTTGCATTCGCTTGGACCAGAGTGAACAGGATAGAGGGTGTCAGGAAGAACCGCGAACGGAAAGTCCGGAGGCGCGACCGCGCCTGCTGCTGACTCGCGCGGGTTCTTTGCAAAAATCGCGCAACGCGGCGCTGACCGGCCGTTTGCGCCGGCATCCTCCTCGAAAGACGCGCTGTTGCTGCTCAAAAATTTCGAAGAAAGCGGCCGCGGCTGGTTCTGGTCGACCGACGCTGAAGGCAGGATAACCTATCTGAGTGCATCGATCGGTGAAGCGCTGGGTCGCCCCTCGTCCGACTATATCGGCAGTGCGTTCATCGATTTGTTCGGCAAAGACGATGACGCATCCGATCGACAAAGGTCCTTGCCTTTCATTCTCACCAAACAGTCGAAGTTCGACGACTTGCCATTGAAAGCGGCCGCCGATTGCGATGAAATATGGTGGGCCGTGTCGGGCCGGCCATTTTTTCAGGGCGAGCAGTTTGGCGGGTTTCGCGGAAGCGGGACCGATATTACTGCCCAGCGCCGCGTGGCAAAAGATACGTCCCGGCTGGCGACCTATGACTCTCTTACGGGGTTGCTCAACCGCTTCCGCATGTCGAAGCTGCTTGAGACCACATTGTCGGCCTTTCAGGTTCAAAAACGCGCCTGTTCTGTGATGCTCATCGACCTCGATCGTTTCAAGCAGGTCAATGATACGCTCGGCCATCCTGCCGGCGATATGCTGCTGAAACAGGTTGCAGAGCGCCTGGTTAATGTTGTCGGCGATCGCGAAAAAATAAGCCGTCTTGGCGGTGACGAGTTCCAGATCATCCTCCAGGATGTCGAGGATCGCGGCGTGCTTGGCGATCTGGCCGACCGGATTATCAAAAGCCTTTCGCATCCCTATTCGGTGGACGGCAGTCGCTGCATAATCGGCGCGTCAGTCGGCGTCGCTGTCAGTCCGTTCGACGGCCGGACAAGCGAGGAACTCATCCGGAATGCGGACCTGGCGCTCTATGCCGCAAAGGGTAGTGGTCGTGGACGGTTCCGCTTCTATTCGAGCGACCTGTTGCAGACTGCCGAAGACCGCCGCATCCTGGAAGAGGATTTGCGCGACGCGCTCGCGAACGAACAGATCTGGCTGGCCTATCAGCCGGTTGTCAGCGCCACGTCGAACATTGTCACGGGCTTCGAAGCGCTGATCCGCTGGAACCACCCGGAGCGCGGCAGCATTTCCCCCGCACTTTTCATTCCGATCGCCGAAGAGGCAAACCTGATCGGCGAGTTGGGAGAATGGGCGCTTCATAAGGCGTGCGAACAGGCAGCCAAATGGCCCGGCAAGATGAAAGTCGCGGTCAATGTGTCACCGGTCCAGTTTGCCAATGACCTGCTCCCGAAGATTGTCGAAACCGCGCTCGCCAATGCCGGACTTCCCGCTGAGCGGCTGGAACTGGAAATCACCGAGGGCGTTTTTCTTCAAGACTCGTCCGGCACCGACAACATGTTCCAGGCGCTGAAGAAAATCGGCGTCCGCCTGGCACTCGACGATTTCGGGACCGGCTATTCCTCGCTCGGTTATTTGCGGACAGCTCCGTTCGACAAGATCAAGATCGACCAGAGCTTTGTGCGCGGTGCAACCGAACCGGGGTCGCGCAATGGTGCGATCATTTCGGCAATTGTCGCGCTCGCACAGGCACTCGACATGGAAACAACCGCGGAGGGCATCGAATCGCTCGATCAGCTCGACTTGATTCGCAGCCTGCATGTCAGCCATGTGCAAGGATATGTTTACAGCCAGCCCGTCGACAACGACACCTTGCTCGAGCGCTGCGCTTCCTCCGATTGGGTCATCGAACCATCGGGTCCGGCGGTCCAGCGCGGTGACCGACTGTCCATGTATCGCAAGATCGGTGCCATTCACGACAACCATTGTTACGCCGTCGTCCTTCGCAATCTTTCGGTGTCCGGCGCGCTGATCGAAGGCATATTGGATGTGCCTACAGGAACCAAATTTGTTCTGGATTTCGGTGACGGGCAGCTCGCAGTGTCCACCGTCGTTCGGTCAATGGGGCATCAACAAGGCGTCGAATTCGAAGAACGGCTGGTAAGTGACGGGAATGGCGGCCTGTGTACCAGCCGCCGCATCTCCCCCTATATGCTGGCCGCAGCCGGGATGCCACTCGCCAATTTGCCACCGGGCTATTATGAAACGAATGACGGCGAGCAAAAGCCGAAGGGCCTGCCGACGTTCAGTACATTGGCGGATTGGAAGCGTCCGGATTCGTCCACCGGAACAAAGGATTCAACGACCGCGAACTATTTCGGAAATGTGGACATCGGTCGCCGATGAAGTAACAGCGGTTTTCAGTCGGCATCGATTAGCAGCTTGGGATCGACCCGCGCGCTGTTCCACTTCATCCCCCAATGCAAATGCGGCCCGCTTGCCCTGCCGGTTGCGCCGACCTTACCGATAGGCTGACCCTGGCGGACGACGTCGCCCTCCTTCACCAGCAATTCCGAACTATGCAGAAAGGCGCTGTTGAGGCCCATGCCGTGGTCGATCATCAACAGATGGCCTTCGAGCGTGAATATGTCCGTTGCGGCGAGCGTCACCACGCCGTCGGCGGGCGCGACATACACAGTGCCCGACGCCGCCGCGATGTCCATGCCGCTATGGTAGCTGCCCGGCGTGCCGTTGTAGATGCGCTGGGCACCGAACAGGCCGGAAATGCGGCCTGCCACAGGGCGGATGAACTCCTGTCTCCAGCCATCGCTGTTGTTGCTCACGGCACGTGCGGCATTTATGCGCGCTAGCTCCGGTCCGCGTCGTGCCTGAAACTCTGCGCTGGTCGCCGCGCCCCCGGTCGGGTTGGCCGCGACATGTTCGATTCGCCAATTGCCGGGCGCGACCGGCAGATAGCGCTCTGTCCGGCGACCATCCGAATAGAGCGCGACAAGACTTGCGCTGTTCTCCGCGTCGCGATCGAAACCCATCAGGAAAAAACCATCGGGGGTCAGCGGCAGCTCGGTTCCGTTGAGCATCACCGACCGTGCGCCACGGGGCGCCTGGCCGGTGATCAATCCGCCCTGTGCAGGCAGGCCGGACAACCAGAAATCGGCGGGACGGGCATCCGGTGCCGCTTTCACCGCCGGTTGTGTGGGGGCCGCAGGAATGGCCTCGTTCGGTGCGGCCACCATCGGCGGCGTCGCCGTGCAGCTACCGATGGCCGCCAACGCCAGTATCGGAGCCGATCGGCGTACCCGCAAATCCCTAGGCCTTCTGCAGGGCCGCGCGGGTGGAGATTTCGGCGCTGGCATAGGGTTCCTGCCTGACAACGCTCCAGTAACGCAGTTCCTCCAGCGGAATCGGCTGTCCGGTAACGGCACACAGCACATGATCGCCAGGCGACAACATCCGGAACTGATTGGCCATATAGTGCAGGCGTGCGACTCTGTTCTTGCTCGACATCAACATAGGCACCTTATGCCTGAACGCAGCCTGAGGGGCAATGTCCGGCTTATTCGCTGAAAAGATTGCCCTGATTTGGGGCGGGCTTCGGCGCCTTTGGAGAGGCAGGGCGACCGCCATCGACCGCTGCGCCGACCTCTCCATCGGCAAAACGCAGGTTCACATGGCCTGCGGCGATTGCCGCTTCCCGGGACGTTACGGTCAGGCCCTTCGCGTCGGTCACGCGGGCGAAACCGCGTTTGAGCGGCGCTTCGGGGTGAAGGCTGCCCTGCAAGCGCGCCAGCGAATCGAGCCGCTGCTGCCCTTGGTCCAGACGGCGGACGAGCAGGCGCGGTTGCAGGATTTGAGCGGGGCCGGAAAAGGCGAGTTCGGCCTGTCCAACCCGGGTGCGCAGCGATTGCCGCAAACGTTCGGCGAGTTCGTCGGTACGTTGCTGGTGCGGCGCGGCGAGATCGGCGAGCCTCGGCATCAACCGCCGCTGGGCCTCAAGCCGCTCTCCGGCGAGCTCGACTCGCTTGCGAATGCAGTTCGACATACGAAGGCCGAGCTGCCCGACGCGTTGCAGCAAGTCATTGCGCACCGGGACCGCGATTTCAGCGGCGGCGGTCGGCGTCGGCGCGCGCAGGTCGGCGGCGAAATCGCACAAGGTCGTGTCCGTCTCATGACCGACCGCAGAGATGATCGGGATGCTGCAATCGGCCACCGCCCGAACAACCGCTTCCTCGTTGAAAGCCCAAAGATCTTCAATCGAACCGCCTCCGCGTGCAACGATGACCAGATCTGGGCGCGGCGTCCTGCCATCACGGGGCATGGCGGAAAAACCATTGACCGCTTTGGCGATTTGGGCTGCCGCACCCTCGCCTTGCACCAATACCGGCCAGACGATGACATGGCTGGGGAACCGGTCTTCGAGGCGGTGGAGGATGTCGCGGATTACCGCACCGGTGGGTGAGGTCACGACACCGATGGTGCGCGGCAGCGGCGGCAGCTTTTTCTTCCGCTCAGACGCAAACAGCCCTTCCGCAGCGAGTCGCGCCTTCAGCTTCTCGAACAACAGCATCATCGCGCCCTCGCCCGCGACCTCGAGACTTTCGACGACAATCTGGTAGTTCGATCGCCCCGCATAGGTTGTAAGCTTGCCCGTGGCGACCACCTCAAGCCCGTCTTCGGGCGCGAAGGGCAGCCGCGCCGCGCCGCCCTTCCACATCACCGCATCCAGCCGCGCATTTTCGTCCTTCAGGCTGAAATAGATATGGCCCGATGCCGCGCGCTTGAATCCAGAAATCTCGCCGCGCACGCGGACATGGCCGAAGCGGTCTTCAACCGTGCGCTTCAGGGCAGAGGACAGTTCGGACACGCTCATGGCCGGGGCATTGTCGCCAGCGCGCTCCTCGGCTAACAGGCGCGAATTCTCTGAAGGGTAGTCTTGTGCCATGAATATCTTGCTCATCGGATCGGGCGGACGCGAACATGCGCTGGCATGGAAGCTCGCGCAATCGCCTTTGTGCGATACACTCTTCGCTGCCCCCGGCAACCCCGGCATTGCCGAGGAGGCTGAGCTTGTCGTGCTGGACGTCGCCGACCATGCCGCAGTTCTTTCCTTTTGTGCGGGACATGGCATCGGGTTGGTGGTGGTCGGCCCCGAAGCCCCGCTGGTCGACGGGCTTGGAGATAGCCTGCGCGACGCAGGGGTTCCGGTATTCGGACCCAACAGGAAGGCCGCCCAACTCGAAGGTTCAAAGGGTTTTACGAAGGACATGTGCGCGGCAGCAGGTATCCCAACCGCAGGCTATAAGCGCCATGATAGCAAAGCGTCGGCGCTGGCAGGGCTTTCCGATTTCGAGCCGCCTTATGTTATCAAGGCCGATGGTCTCGCCGCGGGGAAGGGCGTGATTATCGCGGACACGCGCGAAGAGGCAGAGGCGGCAATCGGAGACATGTTCGGCGGCGGCTTTGGCGATGCAGGTGCGTCGGTGGTGATCGAGGAATTCATGACCGGCGAGGAAGCCAGCTTCTTCGCCCTGACCGATGGCAAGGATGTCGTCGCCTTCGGTTCCGCACAGGATCACAAGCGCGTTGGCGACGGTGATACTGGCCCCAATACCGGTGGAATGGGGGCTTATTCGCCAGCACCAGTGCTGACCGAAGCCTTACAGACCGAAGTCATGGAGCGGATTATCAAGCCGACAGTCGCTCATATGGCAGCACAGGGCATGCCCTATTCGGGTGTGTTGTTTGCCGGGCTGATGCTGACCGAACAAGGTCCCAGGTTGATCGAATATAATGCCCGCTTCGGGGATCCAGAATGCCAGGTGCTGATGATGCGTTTCAACGGTGACTTGGCTGCGCTGATGCTTGCGGTCGCGACGGGGAAGCTGGCCGAAGCGGAGGCGCCGACTTTCTCGAGCGATACTGCGCTGACCGTTGTTATGGCCGCAAATGGCTATCCCGGAACGCCCGAAAGAGGTGGCACGATCTCGCTGGAAAAGGTCATGGAGGCGAAGGTATTTCACGCTGGCACGACCGAACGCGACGGCCGGTTGGTTGCCAGTGGCGGGCGCGTCCTCAACGTAACGGCCACCGGCGGGAATGTCACCGAAGCGAAAAGGGTCGCCTATGCGGCGGTCGACGCCATCGATTTCCCGACAGGCTTCTGCCGACGCGACATCGGTTGGCGCGAAGCGGAGCGCGAAGCGCAGGGTGACTGCCACACTAACCACGATTAACGCTTCCACTGGACAGAAAATTTGCCTAACTCGAAACCCGAGTTGAGGGACTTTCCGGGGAGAAAATCATGACTGCGTATCTGCCGATAATCATCAGTGCGATTATCATTTTTACGGCCTTGATGTGGTGGTTGCTGGCGCTGGGTTCGGTGAAAAAGACCGACCAGTCGTCAACGGATGCGCCGCCACCCAAGGCTGTTCCGGCACCGCCGGTTGCTGCCGCGCCGCCTCCAGCTGCACCCAAAGCTGCGGCACCCGCAAAATTGATGGACGATCCCAAGCCTGCGTCCAAATCTGCCCCACCCAAGGCACAGGCTCCTTTAAAGGCTGCTGCGACAAAGGCTGCTCCCACAAAAACGGCGAAAGCCGCGAAGCCTTCGACGCCGAAAGCTGCAGCCCCTAAAGCGACAACATCCAGGACAGTAAGGGCGAACGTGGCAGCACCAGCCAAGGTCGCGCCAAAGCCATCGGCAAAACCCGCTGCTGCCCCCAAGGCCGTGGTCGCAAAGCCGGTTGCACCCAAGCCTGCGGCGAAGCCAAAGGCAGCGCCGAAGGCAGCGACCAAACCGGCCGTCCCGGACAATCTGCTGCTGCTCAAGGGCGTGGGGCCGAAGGTCAACACCCTGCTTAAGGATATGGGGATCACCAGCTTCGACCAAGTCGCCAACTGGACACCCGCTGAGATTACCGAAATTGACTCCAGGCTCGGTGCTTTCGCCGGACGGATCGGCCGCGACAACTGGGTCGATCAGGCCAGGCTTCTAGCAGCGGGCGATGTCGCCGGTTTCGAAAAGAAATATGGCGCGCTGGGGAGTGAAGTTAAGGGCTGAAAGCAACTCTCCCTCCCGCGTGCGGGAGGGAGAGTGACCTACTTCTTCACCCGCTTCGGCCTGGGCTGCAAATCGCCCCCGCAATTGGGGCAGCGTCCGCCAAGCGGCCCAGTCACACAGGGCGTGCAAAAGGTGCATTCGTAGGAACAGATCATCGCCTCGTCGCTGTCCATCGGTAGCGGCGATTCGCAACGTTCGCATTTGTCGCGCATTTCGAGCATCATATTCCTCCCTTATCGTCCGACACGCTGCAACCTGGTGCCGTGCATTTTGAGCCACCGATCGGCGGCTTTCCGGTCGCCCTCGTACAATATATCCAGCCACGCATAAAAGGCTGCGCTGTGATTCATATGTCGCATATGCGCAACCTCATGTGCAATGACCGAACGCCGCACATGGGCGGGTGCCATGATCAGGCGCCAGCTTAAAGAGATAGTTCCCCTGCTCGAACAACTTCCCCATCGGCTGCGCGGATCGCCAAGCGAAAGGCGTGGAATCGGTTCGCCCGCCTTCTCGCAATAATGGCGGATTTCCGAAGTGTAGATACGACGTGCCTCGGCCTTCAACCAGCGCAGGACGCGCGCTCCCACCGATGCTTCCGGACCACCGAGCCTTAGCATTCCTTCCCCGCATCTTATACTGCGTGGCCAGTCTTCGCGCCATTCGATGATGTGCGCCTCGCCTGCGACCGCAATCTCGCTGCCTGGGGCGATGGGTGTCGCCTCGGGCGCACTCTGCAGGCGGACGGCGATCCACTGGCGTTTCTTGACAACGAAATCCATCGCGACGTCGGTGGGTGTGTAACTCGGCATTGTGATCCGGATTTCACGGGTAACTGCATCGGCACGCATCGAAATCCGGCGCGCGCGCGGGTTGCGGCGGATGCGGACCGGTACGCTCTCGCCTTCGATATCTACCTCCGGATCAGAGAGGCTGTTGGACAATATGGTTTTCAAGCGGCCCAGCATGGAGCTCGGATATTGCCCGACCTTTTACCGACATGCCAGCATCATGTATCGTATCGCGACTTCCGCTCACCAGATAATGCCAGTCGGGCAAAGGTCGACCCTTTGCGCGCAAGACATAGGCACAGGTGGTGGGTAGCCATACATAGTCGTCAATCTTGCGGGGCGTCAGCCGCAGGCATTCCGGAACCAGGGTCTTGCGATGCCGGTAGTCGGCGCAGCGGCAGCTTTCAAGATCGAGCAATTTGCACGCGACGTTGGTGGGGTAGATACGCCCTGTATCTTCATCCTCGACCTTGTTGAGGCAGCATTTGCCGCATCCGTCGCACAAGGCTTCCCATTGCGCGCGGTCGAGGGTTTCGATGGGCGCTTCCCAAAAGGGAGCTTCGCTCAACTTATCTCACCCATTTCGCCAGTTTGGCCTCGACCAGCTTTGGCGCGCCTTCATTGACATCGGTCTTCGGCTGGTCTGCTGGCATGATGGCCAGCGGTTTACCATCGGGGCCCATGAGGTACGGTGTCTGACTATGGCTCATCAGGTAGCTTTCCGGTGTCGAACCCTCGACGCGGCTGGAAAAAACCGCAAATTTCTTCGTGGCATCGGCGATTTCCGTATCGCTCCCGGTCAGGCCGATGGCGCGCGGGTGGAAGGCGCTGACAAATTGCTTGAGCACCGCAGGCGTGTCCCGCGTGGGATCGACGGTGATGAAAATCGGCTGGATCTTGGCCGCGAGGTCGGGGCTTGCCTTTTCGAACGCTTTCAGGCCGGCCATCAAATTCTGCATGTCGGGGGTACAGATGTCGGGACAGTTGGTATAGCCGAAATATACGATGCGGTATTGGCCATCGAACTCCTTCCATGTCCGTTTTTTGCCATCCTGGTCGGTGAGCGTGAATTCGCCGCCGATAGCAGCTCCGGCCAACGGTGCCGCGGAAAGAGGTGGCTGTGTCGGGCCATCATTGCAGGCAGGGAGCAAAAGTGCGGCGGACAGAGCGGTCAATATGGTTTTGTTCATGGCGGCGCCACACATGGTCTGCTAATGCGCCATAATCAAGCATATTGGGTTCAGAAAAATGGGGCATGTTCCGTTGAAGAAGAAAATTGTTTTTGCCGCAGCCGCAGCTGCGGGCGTGATGGCGCCACTTGTCGGCATCATGGTCGCTCCGGCTGCGCATGCGCAATTTTCCGACAGCTATAATTTCCTGAAGGCAGTGCGCGACAGGAAGGGTGATGACGCCGAAAAATTCCTTGCCGAGCCGGGCTCAGTGATCATCAATACGCGTGATAGCAGTACGGGTCAGACCGCACTGCATATCGTGATCGACCGGCGCGATTCAACATGGCTTGGCTACCTTCTCCAGAAAGGCGCAAATCCCAATCTTGCCGACAAGCAGGGGACGACGCCGTTGATGCTGGCCACGCAACTGAACTTCATCGATGGCATCGACTGGCTGGTGAACAAGAAGGCGCAGGTCGACCAGACCAATCGCGCCGGCGAAACCGCACTCATTCTCGCTGTCCAGCTGCGTAACGGTGAGGCCGTCAGGGCGCTGCTGAAGGCGGGGGCCAACCCGGATAAACGCGACAGCCGGGCGGGGTATTCGGCGCGGGAATATGCCAGACAGGATGGCCGAGCCGGCGCGATCCTGTCTATCATTGAAAATCATGGCAAGACGGATGTAGCCAAGAAACCAGCCGATCTCGATTTTTCGGGTATCGGCGACGACAAATAGGACGGGTTATCCCGCGACAAACTTCATCGCCACGCCGTTCATGCAATAGCGTTTGCCTGTGGGTTTGGGCCCGTCGTTGAAGACATGCCCGAGATGTCCACCGCAGCGCGCACAATGTACTTCCGTGCGCGGAATGCCGATCTTGTAATCGGTCTTTGTGCCGATAGCGCCATTCAGCGGTTGCCAGAAGCTTGGCCACCCGGTGCCGCTGTCGAATTTCGTTGCGGAAGAAAACAGGCGCTGACTGCATCCGGCGCAGACAAAGGTGCCTTTACGCTTTTCCTTGTCAAGCGGGCTCGAATAGGGCCGCTCGGTATCCTCCTGCCGAAGCACACGATAGGCGGCGGGCGACAGGCGCTTCTTCCATTCGGCATCGCTGTAGCTGACAGCATATTTGGTCTTTGCTGTCGCTTCCTTTCCACAGCCGAAAATGAACGCAGCCGCCCCAAGGCTTGCAAGCGAGAGAAACTGGCGTTTGTCGATCTGCATGGCGATAAATCCTGTCCGTTGTCAGGTGTAAATACGCGAGCAGTCCCCGAAAGGTTTCAGTAGCGCGACAATTCTACGGCCATTTTCTTGTAGCCATGGACGAAACAGCCCGCCACCCGCTCCGGCTCTGCCACAACATTGGGCCGCAGGCGGCGCTTGGCCATTTCCTCGAGCAGAATGCGGATCTGCAATTCCGCCAGCCGCGCGCCCACGCAGCGATGGATGCCATAGCCGAAGGACAAATGTCGCCGCGCATTTTCGCGGTCTACAATCAGCTTGTCGGGGTTGTCGAACACGCTTTCGTCGCGATTGGCAGACAGATACCACATGATGACCTTGTCACCTGCCTTGATCGGTGCACCGAACAGGTCGTGATCCTGCACCGCCGTGCGGCGCATATGCGCGAGCGGCGTTTGCCAGCGAATGATCTCGCTCACGGCATTCGGAATAAGTTCAGGATGCTTTTCCAGCTTCTCGCGCTCGTCCTGAAAGCTGTGCAGCCCATAGGCATAGCCGGACATCGAGTTGCGCGTCGTGTCATTGCCGCCGACAATCAGAAGGATCAGATTGCCCATATATTCGAATGGCGTCATGTTCTTCATCGGTGAATGGATCATGCGACTGATAAGGTCCGGCGCCTCGCCCTTTTTCGACCGCTCGTCCCACAACCGCTGGAAATAGGCACCCATCTCGAACATCTTGGCAAGGCGGGCCTTGCGGGTTTCCTCGGTACGGAACAGCTCGACATCGCCTGCCCAATCCGACCATTCGGTCAGCAGGCGACGGTCCTCCCAAGGGAAGTCGAAGAGCAGCGCCAGCATCCCCGTGGTCAGCTCTATGGACACCTTGTCGACCCAGTCGAACTCCTCGCCAACGGGAAGCGAGTCAAGCAATTCCCCGGTACGTCGGCGGATTTCAGTCGACATCCGCTCCATCTCGGCAGGCGTAAAGGCAGGTGCGATCACCCGGCGTTCTTCGGTATGCTTGGGCCTGTCCATTGCGATGAACATCGGCATGACGATGCGCTCGTCTTCGGGGATCGCTTCTTTCAGGTCATCGTCCGCGACGATGGTAATGCCGCCATTTTCAAACGATGATGAATAGATATCGGGCAACGCTTCGACATGCTGGATGGGTTTCAGTGTCGTGATATTCCAGTAATCATTGAAATCGCTGCCGGTAATCTTGTTGATCGGTGCCTTTTCCCGCATTTCCTTGAAAATCGGCTGCCATCGGTCCTCGACATAGATGTCAGGACCCGACACATCCCAGCGATGTGGCGCGGCATTGACCTCCCAAGGCAGGTCGTCGCTTTCAAAAACGGGGGCAGTTGCCATTTCTCGACTCCTCTCAAGAGTCAGGAACGTGCCACTACTTACAAATATGTCAATCCCGTTTCGATATGCAACTGGCCAGGCAGGATTACCTGGTGGCCGGGCGGCAGTCCTTGAGCCAGATGACATGCTTGTACTCGTCGAAATCCTCGACAATACCGGTCAGCTTGATGCTTTTTCTGGGCTTGAGCTGCAAGGAATAGGCAGCCTGCCCCGGCGCCATGTAACAGACGATATCGGTTTTGAACGGTGCTGTGTTGGGGAGCCGGATGACCTCCTCCCAGGGATCTGGCACATCATAACCTATCCTGAATTTGTCACCGTCCTTGGTCACATAATCGACCGTGCCGTCGATGGTGTAGCTCTTGCCCTTATAGCGGGTCAAAACGCCAGCAGGGTTGCGCTCGGTGTCCTTTGAAACCTGATGCGAAAAGGCCAGCGCGCTCATTGCCACTGGAGCTGCCTGGACGGTCTGCGCATTCTTGCCCTTGGCGGCAAGAGCCAGCCCCGCCTTGCCGCCCTTCAATTGGTTCAGCATTCCGCACATTTCGGTCATGGCATCGGCTTCCTTCACCATCATGCCGGCACGCAGCTTGGCGTCCATCACGACCGTACCAACCTTGGCCTCGTTGGTTGCTGTAATCTGGATGGGAAAGGCTCGGGCTTTCCCGGTCATGGGTTGCTCGATCAACATGCTGCCGAATTCGGCCTCGTCAGCCATGATGTCATAACCCTTGGCCGCGACGATGCCGTTGAGTTGCCCCACCGCGCTCGCCGGCGGCATGTTCGCGACCCGCACGCTCGCCGTGAAGCGCAGCCCGGTGACGGCATTTCCCTTCTTGGCAAAAGTCTCTTCGCAAGTGGCGGCTTGGGCGGCGGTGGAAGCGCCAGCCAGTAGCGCGGCGGTCAGAATGAAACGATGCACAAATCCTCCGTCTTGTCGTCGGCGGTCGATGCCGCCAACGCCGGACTATCGGGAGGTTGTCGCAAAGCTTTGTCATACTAGGTATCATTCGCCGCGCACGGGCAGCGCGGTCTGCGCTTATTTATACATCCCCTCGCGCAGGTTGATCCCGTGCTCGATCCACACCTTGAGCGCGCACAGCATCTGCGACCAGCCTTGGCAATTGCCATAAGAGGCGCTGAGCGCGCCCTGATTCTCGCGCCAGCCCTCCTCGGCGATCTCGACCAGCGTGCGGCCGTCGTCGAGACCCTTGAAGCTCATCGTCACGCGCGTGCGATAATCGGCGCCCTTCAGCTCGCCGCCCTCGACGTTCGGCGCTTCGCCCTCGTTCGCCTGCCATTCGAGGACGATCTTCTCGCCCTCCACCACCTCGATCACATAGACCGGGAAGGCGCCCGGAAAGTCGTGGAAATCCCACTCCACCGTCGCACCGGTCTCCAGCCGGCCCTTCGCGCCGCCCGTGGTAAAATAGTTCGATAGCTTTGCGGGGTCGGCGACCGCCTCGAACACCTCGTGCACCGGCTTCGCGATCCGCGCCGCGACCCTGAATTTCAGTTCCATGTTCACTCTCCGCTTGAGTCGCAGCCTTTTATGTTATATTTATATAACATGTCAATTCACGACCAGTTCGACGCGACCTTCAAGGCGCTCGCCTCGCCGATCCGGCGGCAGATACTGGACGACCTCAAGGACCAGCCGCTCACCACCGGAACGCTGTGCGGCCATTTCGCCGACATCGACCGCTGCACGGTGATGCAACATCTGAAAGTGCTGGAGGATGCGGGGCCCGTCATCGCCGAACGCCGCGGGCGTGAGCGCTGGAATCATCTCAACGCGATGCCGATCCAGGATATCCACGACCGCTGGATCGGTCCCCATGCCGCGGCTGCGACCGCGCGGCTGGCGCGGTTCAAGCAGAGCATGGAAAGCGACTAGGCCAGCCGCTGCACCTCGACGCTTTCGGCGCTCATGAAATGGATGAAGGCATCGCGAATGCGGGCGCCGTGTTCGTGGCACAAGACCTGATCGATGGTGAGCTTGTCGCCTTCGGCGAGGAAAGCCCAATAGGCGAACTGATTCGCCGAGACATGCCCGCTTTCCGGAAAATAATCGGTCACATGCCGGGGCTCGTCATCGACGACGCCGCCGCAATAGCCAAACTGGACGCAGGTCCATTGGAGCAGTGCATCAAAACCCCTTCCCGCCGTATCGGGCGGGAAGGGGGGTTGTTTGAAGCCTCTTACCACCCCGACGGCTTGCCCTTGTTCTGCGCGTCGAGCCATTTCTTCAGCGGCGCGAAATAGGCCGCCATCGCCTTGCCCGACATTTCGCGGCTGCCGGTGAAGGCCTGCAGCGCGTCGGGCCACGGCTTCGACGCGCCCATCTCCAGCATCGCGTTCAGCTTCGCGCCGACCTCCTTGTTGCCGTAGAAGGAGCAGCGGTGGAGCGGCCCCTTCCAGCC
>JACVCM010000149.1 GCA_016742125.1 Sphingomonadaceae bacterium
GCACAATGGAGATAGTGGCGGATGCATCAGCTTCGATGGGATCGTTTTCTGCCCGACAAGCAACGCCGGGTCGGAACATTTCGTCACCCGACATCGCCATCGGCGAGACGCAGATGGCGATTGTCGAGCTGCCCGCAATCAATGCAGATGATCCGGGAAAACCGCTAATCGGAATCTATGCGGCAGGCACGCGTGCCGGCTGGCGGAGTGCTGCGCTTTCGTTGAAAAATGGAAGTGCCCTTGTCGATGCAGGTCGCACTGCGGCGCCTGCCGTTATGGGTGTTTCAATAAATCTCCTGCGAGCGCACAATCCCTTGCTGCTTGATGAAGCTGCCCCATTATTTGTTCAACTGTTGCACGAAGGCATGGACATTCCCAACCGGACGGGCTCTCCGCTGGATGCCGACGCGCCATATTTTGTCTTGGGTGATGAGATTGTCCGCTATGGCAATTGTGAAGATCTCGGCAGTGGCGTTTACAGACTGTCGAAACTACAGCGAAACTGTTTTCGAACGACCGCCGTTCCAAGTCATGTCGCGGGAACCAGATTTGTCTTGACGGAGGAGAGTTCGCTGCGGCGCATAGATGATTTCCTGTTCGAGCCGGGCAGTCTCGTGACATTTCAAGCCATGGGTTTGGGCGACGCCGAGCCGTTTCAGACATCATTGTCGGTGGAAGCCTTGGCGACCAAACCGCCCTCTCCGGTGCATGGACGGGCCATTTTCAGGGGTGACGGTTCTGTAGAATTCACCTGGATCAGGCGGTCCCGGCTGGATGCCGGCTGGCGCGACGGGGTCGACCAACTGATGGCTGAAGACAGTGAACTCTATCAGATCATATTGCAGGTCGGGGGCGATCCGGTCAGCGAATGGACCAGCAATAATTCCAACTTTTTACTGACGGCGACGCAGCTCGCCGGGCTTGGCCTGGGGGCGAGTTCATCCTTCGCATTAATTGTGCGACAGATCGGTCGGCATGCACTGTCCAGCGCGCTTCGGATCGCAGTCAACGCCAGTAACTAAATGATTTATAGGGAGATCGGGAATGTCGTCGCTTGAAACTGCGCGCCATGCGCTACCTCTTCTGGCAGTCAGCCAGGCGCAGAAAGAGATAACACATAACGAAGCGTTGGTTCGAATTGACGCGTTGCTGCACACAGTGGTCATCGACGAGCTGGCCATGCCGCCATCGCTCAGCGATGCCGATATTGGCAAGTGTTGGCTGGTCGCGCCATCGGCCGGCGGGGATTGGCTGGGCAGGGGCAGGCATGTAGCCCTCTGGGTGGGCGGCAGCTGGCGGTTTCTGCAACCAATTGAAGGTATGCGCGTGCGGCAATTGTCACTTGGCGTCGACCGCATCTGGTCCGCAGATTCGTGGAGGTCGGTACCGACCGTCAGCGATCCTGCAAACGGTGCCTTGGCAGATGTCGAGGCGCGTCAGTCCATCGTTGCATTATTGCAATATTTGCGTTCGATCGGGTTAATTGCCAGTTAGGGTAAAATCGCTTCGCCAAGCGTCCTGCATTTGCCTTCATTTTCTGGAAATAGCGACATTTTGGCAACAGTTTAACAACATAGTTGCTTGCATCGCGGGAACAGAATCGGTAGACCTGCGTTCTCGAATTTCCGTTCCTAAGATAGAAAAGGGGAAAGTTGATGCGTAAGTTAGCCATGGGTTTGGCGCTCGCTTCCACTGCCTTGGCGTCACCGGCTTTAGCCCGGGATGACCAGTGGTATGTCGGAGTCGATGGCGGTGCCATGATTGTCGAAGATCTGGATTTGGATATCGGCACTCTAGATAATGCAGCGTCGGTCGACGTTGACAAGGGCTATGATTTCGGTGGCCTTGTCGGTTACGATTTTGGCGGGTTCCGGTTAGAGGCTGAAGTTTCTTACCGCGAAGCGGACGTTCAGGGTTTTTCCAGCGCTACGGCACAAATCACCGGTGGGCCAACCACGGCCTTGGCTCGCGCTGGCACATATGACGTAGCCGGCGACGCGAATGCGCTGAGCTTCATGGTCAATGGTCTTCTCGACTTCGGCGATGATGATGGCATTCAGGGCTTTGTAGGCGGCGGCGTTGGCGTAGCTCGCGTCGATGTTAACACCATCCTCGGCGCGCCGGCATGGCTGGATGATTCTGACACCGGTTTTGCCTGGCAGGCACTTGCAGGTATACGTGCTCCGCTCAGCGATAGCTGGGATGTTGGTTTGAAGTATCGCTTCTTCAACGCCGACAAGGTCAATCTGGTTGATCGTCTCGGTCGCGACGTCAGCACGCGCTTCCGTTCGCACAGCCTTATGGGCAGCCTGATTTACAACTTCGGTGGTGCACCGGAGCCTGTGGAAGTGGCACCGCCGCCTCCGCCTCCGCCTTATGTGGCTCCCCCGCCACCCCCGCCACCCCCGCCGCCTCCGGCTCCGGTTTGCAATACTGGTCCCTATATCGTGTTCTTCGATTGGGATAAGTCGAACCTACGTCCGGATGCCGCTTCGGTTCTGGATAATGCGGTTGCGCAATATGCGAATTGCGGAAACGCCCGTGTCATGCTTGCCGGTCACGCCGACAAGTCGGGTAGCGCAACGTACAACGTCGGTCTTTCCCAGCGTCGTAACGCAACGGTTCGTTCGTACCTTGAATCCAAGGGCGTTTCGAGCGGTGCGATCAGCACTGAGGCCTTCGGTGAAACCGCACCTCTGGTACAGACCGCTGACGGTGAGCGTGAGCCGCAGAACCGCCGCGTGGAAGTTACCTACGGACCCGGTTCGGGGATGTAAGCTACATTCCGACATAATCGGAAATGAGGGGCCGGTCGAAAGACTGGCCCCTTTTCTTTGCTATTGGACGCTTGCCGGTTTGCCGATCTAGGCGGCAGCCTTACCTTTAATGCGGCTCGGGCCGGTTGCTGCTTCAAGCAGGCGGGTCTCCAGCGTTTTTAGCCGCGTCTTATTTTCGATTTTGCCGCCAAAAAGGTCGGTTACATAAAAAGTGTCAACGGCCCGTTCGCCATAGGTCGCAATATGCGCGCTATGCAAAGTCACTTTCGATTCAAATAGCGCCTGCGCAAGATTGTTCAGCAAAGCCGGGCGGTCCAGGGCGTTCACCTCGATAACGGTAAACCGGTTCGATGCCTGATTTTCAATGAAGACCGACGGTGCAATTTTGAACGCATCGGCACGACGGAGTGCCTTTGGTTTTGCATCCAGTTGCGCCATCAATTTGGCGCGGTTGGTTAGCGCCTCCTTTATACTTCGCGACAGCCTGTCCAGTTGGCTTTGTTCGCGAAACGGCCGCCCGACGGGATCCTGAATGAGGAAGTTATCGACGGCCATGCCATCGCTGCTGGTATGAATCCGCGCGTCGATGATGTTACCCCCGGCGAGATGTATTGCGCCCGCGATGCGGTAGAAAAGACCCGGGTGGTCTGCCGCATACACGGTCACGAGTGTGGCGCCCCGATCGGGATAGTAACAGGCGTCGATTGCCAGATCGGCATTCTTGTTCGCGAGCAAATGTCGCGCGTTTCTTTCTATGATGTCACTGGGCTCGGCGATCCAGTAGGCGTCCGGTAAGCGCGATGCCAGTTCCGAAAACGCTGCTGGTGACAGATTGAGAGCATTTTCCAGAGCTGCCTTTCTCGCGGCGATCCGTTCATCGCGACCGCGTTGTTTGTGGCCAAGACGGAGGACTTCTTCGGTGGCCTCATACAAATCGGAAAGCAACTGCCGTTTCCAACTGTTCCAAACACCCGGACCGACAGCCCGAATATCGACCACCGTCAGCACTAGCAAAAGTCGCAATCGTTCCGGCGACTGCACGGCTTGAGCAAAAT
>JACVCM010000051.1 GCA_016742125.1 Sphingomonadaceae bacterium
AAAGGTTTTGTGCGTGTCGCATCGTCCCCGCTGACACGGTCGAGCTATCATGCTGGGGATGATTTTGGCAAAATGCGCGATGCGCGCGCTGCCCTGCTGGCAAAGGCCGGATAGGCCGACGCGGGGCAGGGGGCATGCCGCATCATCATGAGCGCCGCAACCTGCCGCATAGCGCGGCGCAGATGTATGATCTGGTGGCCGATGTCGGCCGCTATCCCGATTTTCTGCCATGGGTCAGCGCCATTCGCATCCGCAAAGACAGCGAGGCCGAAATGCTGGCGGACATGATCGTGGGCTTCAAGTCGCTTCGCGAAACCTTTTCATCGCGTGTCGTCAAGACGCCCAAGCGTGAGATTTGTGTCGACTATCTTGATGGACCGATGAAGCATCTGCACAATGTCTGGAAGTTTGAAGATGTGCCCGGCGGCGGCTCCATCGTCGATTTCACCGTCGATTTCTCTTTCCGCAACCGCGTATTCGAGGCGCTGGCCGGACAGTTTTTCGATTCGGCTCTCCGCAAGATGACCAGCGCTTTTATCGAGCGCGCACATGCGCTTTACGGGAGCAGCAACGTCAGCGCGTGAAGCGTCGCGATGGTTCGAATTTCGGCGCGACTTTTGTCCGCCCCGAAGTCCATCCGGTCCGCATTGACCTCGTTTGCGTCCTTGCCCTTTTCGGCAACGGCGAAAACAACGGTGCCTACCGGTTTCTGGGCCGTTCCGCCGTCTGGTCCGGCAACGCCACTGATGGCGACGGCAATGTCTGCGCCGCTTCTCTTGAGCGCCCCTTGAGCCATTGCCCACGCACATGCGACCGATACCGCGCCGAAGGTGTCGATAATATCCTCATTGACGCCCAGCATCGCGATTTTGGCTGCGTTTGAATAGGTCACATAGCCATGGCCCAGCACCGCACTGCTGCCGGGAATTTCAGTGATGGCGGCGGCGACCAGCCCGCCGGTGCAGCTTTCGGCTGTTGAAATCATCCGGCCCGCTGTCTTGTTTTCGGTCACCACGCGCTCAGCCATGTCTGCGATGCTTTGTGGAAGGACAGTGTTCATCTGCTTTTCTCGAATGTTGCGATGGCTTGAGCGGCGATGCCCTCTTGGCGACCGGTAAAGCCCAGCATCTCCGTGGTGGTCGCCTTGACCGATATGCGATGGGCGTCGATCGCCATGATTTCGGACAGCCTTTCGCGCATGGCGGCCTTATGGGGCCCGATTTTCGGCGCCTCGCAGACGATCGTCACGTCGGCATTTGACAGCTCATAGCCGGCCTCCCGCGCAAGCATCATGGCGTGCGTCAGAAATCGGCCGGAGGATGCACCTCTCCATTGCGGGTCGGACGGTGGGAAATGGTCGCCGATATCGCCCAGCGCCATTGCGCCTAGAATGGCATCGGTCAAAGCATGCATCGCCACATCGGCATCGCTGTGGCCCGACAGGCCCTTGTCATGCACGATTTGGACGCCGCACAACCACAGTTCCTCGCCCGGGACGAGCCGGTGAACATCGAAACCCGAACCGGATCGGATGGTTGGCGTCATTTCCGGACCCGAAAAATCTGCGGCGAAGGTAAATTTGCCAAGGGCTTCATCGCCGGCGACTATAGCGACTTCACGACCTGATGCCATGAACATGCGGGCGTCGTCGGTCGGTTCGACACCTTTCCATTCGCGATGGGCCTGCAAAATGACGTCAAAGTGGAATGCCTGCGGGGTCTGGATCCTCCAGAGATTTTCGCGTTCCACTGTCTCGGACAGCACAATGTTCCCACGCGCAAGGCTATCCACAACGGGCAGGGCGGGCACTGCCCCGGGCGAACCCAGAAGGGCATCGATAAGGTCGTCGATGATGTGTTGCGACAGAAATGGTCGGGCGGCGTCGTGAATGAGCACGAAATCGGTATCGCCTTTTTCGGCGATCGCTTCCAAGCCGTTCGCAACGCTTTCTCGCCGCGTGTCGCTGCCCGCCTCACAATTTGCGGGTGCGAGACCGGCAAGCGCTGCTCTTGCATTTTCCTCCTGGCCAGCACCGATTGCAACAAACACGCTGCCGATCTGTCGATGGTTCGCCAAGGCGGCGTAGCTGTGGCGGAGCATAGGCTGCCCGCGTACCAGGCGAAACTGCTTCGGAAGGTCGCCACCAGCGCGGCTGCCAGAGCCTGCGGCTACAATCAATGCCGTGATGCGAGGACGCGAAGCCATCCGGGCGCTCTAGCGACAGCGCTCTTGCCCGCCAAGCCGAAAGCGGGTAACGGGCTGCCTAAATTTTAGGCACTATGCAAGAATGACACTTAAACCAATCAATATCGGTCCTATAGAGATTGCTTGTCCGGTGATCCTCGCACCTATGACGGGTGTTACAGATATGCCGTTCCGCCGGATCGTGCGTCGTTTTGGCTCGGGGCTGAATGTCACCGAGATGATCGCCAGCCAAGCAATGATCCGTGAAACGCGGCAGAGCCTGCAAAAGTGCGAGTGGGATGCGATCGAGGAACCGGTGTCGATGCAGCTTGCCGGCTGTACGCCCTATGAAATGGGCGAGGCAGCGAAACTTAACGAGGATCGCGGCGCAGCTATTATCGATATCAACATGGGTTGCCCGGTCAAAAAAGTTGTCAATGGCGACGCCGGTTCCGCCCTTATGCGCGACCTTCCGCTGGCAGCGAGCCTTATCGAAGCTACGGTAAAGGCAGTTTCTGTGCCGGTGACAGTTAAGATGCGTATGGGTTGGGATCATGGCAGTCTGAATGCGCCTGAGCTTGCCCGCATCGCCGAAGATCTTGGTGCAAAAATGGTTACCGTCCACGGCCGAACCCGTAACCAGATGTACAAAGGGTCGGCAGATTGGGCGTTCGTGCGCAACGTCAAAGAGGCTGTGTCGATCCCCGTGATCGTCAACGGGGACATCTGCACGATTGGAGACGCTGAAGCGGCGCTTGTACAGAGCGGCGCCGATGGGGTGATGGTCGGGCGCGGTGCCTATGGCAAGCCGTGGCTGCTCGGCCAGATGATGCATTGGTTCCGCACGGGTCAAACCATCGCCGATCCTAGTCTGGAAGCGCAATATCATCTGATTATCGAACATTATCGCGCGATGCTCGATCTGTATGGTGCAGAGGTGGGGCCTCGGGTCGCGCGTAAGCATATTGGCTGGTATACCAAGGGTTTGACCGGATCGGCTGAATTCCGGAATTTCATCAACAGGATCGACGACCCTGAAACCGTAATGGGTGAGCTTACGCGCTTTTACGAGCCGTTTCTGACGCGCTCGGCGGCTTGACCATGCTGGGCGTTATGGACCGCCCGGAAACAGGCCAGATACTGGCTAATATTCCGGTTCCGGTGTTGCTGATCGACCCGGACAATCGGGTCGCCTATGCCAATGATGCCAGCGAGGCCTTTTTTGGGCGGAGCAAAAAGCGTTTCGAAGGGCAGTCTGTGGCGTCTGTTTTGCGCTTTGAAAGCGGGCGCATGAATTCGGCTCTCCTGTCGGGTGAAAATGACATCTCCGCACAGGACATGGAACTGATATCTGTACATGGCAGCATTACCGTCGATGTTAACATATCGGTGGTGCCGGGCGAGGCAGGATGGCGGATTGCCGTTATATCTCCGCGCAATGGCGGGCGGGAACATATCGGCGAACAGCGTGATGGTGGCCAGCAACAGGCAATGGGCGCCCCCGCAATCCTCGGCCATGAAATCAAAAACCCACTTGCCGGCATCAAGGGTGCCGCGCAGCTTTTGGCACGGCGGGTGAGTGAAAAGGATGCCGCGCTTACCGAGTTGATTGTGAACGAGGTCGACCGGATTGCCCGTCTGCTCGATCAAATGCAGAAACTGGGACGTTCGGAGCCGCCTGATCTGGCGCCTGCAAATGTTCATCTCCTCATAGAAAAAGCGATACGTTCGTTGCGCGCGGCTAACCGCGCGCTGCCGGAACTGTCCATCAATTATGACCCATCGCTGCCCGACGTGTATATCGATGCTGACGGCATGGTGCAGATACTCATTAACCTGCTTCAGAACGCTGTAGATGCACTTAATGGCCGTCTTGATGGCGTGATTGGTATTTCCACGCGTTTTGTCATGAGCGGCGCGTTGCGAGAGGCAGACCTGGAGCGCAGGACGGTGAAACTTCCTGTCGAAATTGCGATATCTGATAATGGACCGGGTGTTCCAGAGCATATTGAAGACGAACTTTTCTCGCCTTTTGTCACGACAAAACGTGACGGGCAGGGGCTGGGGCTCGCCATCGTGCGGAAACTTGTCCAGCAGATGAACAGTCGGATTGTATTCGAACGCGATGTGCAAAGGCGGCAGACGGTGTTCCGTCTCTTTCTGCCCGTTGCCGGCAGGAAAGGGCAGGAATGAGCGAGGGGCGCGTTTTGATTGTCGAGGATGATGCCTCGATCGGGCTTGTTGTAAGCTCGGCGCTGGCTGCGGAAAATATCGACTGTCAGATTTGCGACACGGTTGCTGCGCGCGATGCCGCGCTGGCTGGCGGGAATTTCGACCTGATGCTGACTGACGTCGTTTTGAAAGACAGCGATGGTCTTGCCACACTCAAAGACGCCATGGCCACGGCACCGGACATGCCAGTCATCATCATGTCGGCCCAGAACACGCTCGAAACTGCTGTACGAGCCAGCGAAATCAACGCTTTCGAATATTTTCCCAAACCATTCGATCTCAACGACCTGATCCTGGCCGTGCGGCAGGGCATTGAACAGAAACGTGCCGAGCCCGACAGCCAGGCGGTTTCACTTCCCGAGGCCAATTTGCCGATGATTGGGCGCAGTTCGGCAATGCAGGACGTATATCGCATGGTGGCTCGCCTGCTGCGTAATGATCTTTCGGTTTTGATTTCTGGCGAAAGCGGGACTGGTAAAGAACTCGTCGCAGAAGCCATCCATAGCCTTGGGCATCGCAAAACCGGGCCCTTTGTCGCGGTCAACATGGCCGCGATTCCCGGAGAACTTATCGAAGCCGAGTTGTTCGGCCACGAAAAGGGTTCTTTCACTGGTGCAGTGGGTCAGGCGATCGGACGGTTCGAGCAGGCGCAGGGGGGGACGCTTTTTCTCGACGAGATCGGGGACATGCCGACCCACGCACAAACCCGCCTGCTTCGTGCCCTGCAAAGCGGAGTAATCAGCCGGATAGGAGGTAAGGCTAGCATTCGGCTCGACGTCCGCATCGTGGCGGCCACCAACCAGAATCTCGAAGAACTGATCGCGAAAGGCAAGTTTCGCGAGGATTTATTCTATCGGCTGAATGTTGTCCCGATTTCAATGCCGCCGCTCCGTGATCGCACGGAAGATATCGGACTGCTCGCTCAGCACTTTCTGACGCTTGCGGCGCAGGACGGCCTGCCTTTGCGCAAGATCGACGACGGGGCAGTGGCCATGTTGATGACAATGCCCTGGCGGGGCAATATTCGCGAACTGCGCAATCTCATCTATCGTTTGGCACTGATTTGCCGCGAGGACACGATAACCGAGGTAACGATCGCGCAGAATGTAGAGGCCGTACCGGGAGCCGACATGCCCGTTCAAGGTGCAAGCTTTGAAGCCGCCGTGACCCAGTTCATGCGCGAGCAGAAGGCACGCGGCGTATCGCGCGAAAAGCTGTATCCCAAAGCGCTGGCCCAGTTCGAGATACCGTTGCTCCAGCAGGTTATGCGGCATGCGCGGGGCAACCAGTTAAAAGCCGCGGCGCTGCTCGGGATTAACCGCAACACATTGCGCAAGAAGCTGACGGATTATGGGATCGGACCGGGTACAGCGGGTTGACCCGAACGAAGCCTTGGGCTGCTATCAGGTGCGACTTTGTGCTTTTCTTGCCACGATGACCATGCCACAGTGGCATTATGGCAACAAATTTGATCGACGATGACCAGGCCGAGCGGTCCATTTTGCGTCGCACGTTGTCATCACTGGCGGATGCTTTGGGCAACAGCCAATCGATAAAGCTCCTTGAAATTGGCAGCGCGATCATGCTGGTCGTGGTCGCCGGGATTTCCGCATATATCCTGATGGACCAAGGGCCACAATCGGAGCCCCTGTCGCCCGCGGCGTCTGCCACGATGCTTGTTGCGAACCTGTTACCGGCCACGATGCTTCTCGTCCTGTTTGGAAGACGCGTTGCACTCAGACGAGCGGAACGCAGCGGTATCGACAGTCAGCAACTACTGCATGTCAGGCTGGTCGCGATCTTTTCGGCAATCACGGCCGTTCCCACATTGCTGTTGGTCATTTTTGCATCTCTTCTTTTCCAGAGCGGGGTGCAGTTCTGGTTTTCAGGTTCTGCGCGCGGCATGCTGGAAAATGCGGGCGAGCTTGCCAAAGGCTATTATGAGGTGAACGCCCGCGACGTGGGCGACGAAACGCAGACCATGGCGGGCGATTTCAGGAATGCGCTCAATCAGACGACTCCTTCTGACCCTGCCTTTTTGGGTTATTATATCGACCAGATAGCTCGCAGACGTTTAAGCGAATCCGCAATAGTTTCAGTAGGGCCGGACAATGTCCAGCGTACGGAGGCAGTTTTTGCACTGGACAAACAGCGCCAGCAAAACTGGATATCACCCGATGTTATGGCCAAGTTGCAGGCGGGGGAGGGGTTGGTCATCAAAAACAGCGGCAACCGGATTGAGGCCGTTACAGTCCTTTTCGACAACCCCCGCAGCTATCTTTATGCGAGCCGCGAAATTACCGTACCGACATTTGCGCTCGGGGAAAAAGCACAGACAGTGCTTGACGACTACGACGAACTGGTTGCGCGATCGCGTGCACTGCAATTGCAGTTCAATGTCGCGCTCTACGCCATTTCGTTGCTGATCATAGGCATCACGCTTTGGATAGCTCTGCGGGTTGCCGACCGTCTCGTTCGTCCCATAAACAGTCTGGTCGATGCGGCGCAGCGGATTGCCGACGGCGACCTGTCAGCGCGGGTCCGTGAAGACCAGTATCGGGCGGACGAAATCGGCTTTCTGTCGCAGTCCTTCAACCGCATGACCGAACGTCTCGAAAAGCAAACCGGCACATTATTGACCACCAATCGCCAGCTTGGCGAGCGGCGCATATTCATTGAGACGGTGCTGGAATCGGTTTCAGCAGGCGTGGTTTCCGTAAACGAAGACGGGACGATCGAGCTTGCAAATTCAACCGCCGACAAGATGCTGAGCGGTGAGTCGGACACCATTGTCGGGCAGAAATTCACAGAGGTGGCTCCGGAACTGGATGCGCTCGTGCGGGATCGACCGCGCGGAGTAATACAGCTGGGTGACGGGCCGGAACCGGTTACCGTGGCTGTGAAGGCGTCGCAGCGCGAACGCGGCGTGGTGGTCACATTCGAGGATATCAGCCAACAGCTTGCCGACCAGCGGCGCGCCGCCTGGTCTGACGTAGCGCGGCGGATAGCGCACGAGATCAAAAATCCGCTGACACCCATCCAACTGGCGGCCGAGAGACTGCAGCGCCGGTTCGGCAAACAGGTTGCCGAGGATCCTGCCGTCTTCGAACAGCTGACGGGCACAATCATCAGACAGGTCGGCGACCTTCGCAAAATCGTCGACGAATTTTCGTCATTTGCCCGGATGCCGAAGCCGGTTTTTCGTTCCGAAAATCTGAACGATATTGTCGGCCATGCCGTGTTCATGTTCGAAGTGGCTCATCCCGACATCGCATTCAACATGCAAGCCGACGCCGATACAATAATGCTCGTGGCAGACCGGCGGCAGTTGGGTCAGGCAATCACAAACATACTCAAGAACGCAGCTGAATCCATTGAGGAACGTCGGAAAAGCGATAACTCGCCGGGCAGAATCGATATCAGTCTGTGCGTCAAAGAGAATAGGGTTCTTGTGCGGACACAGGATAATGGCCTCGGCCTCCCGTCTGATCGCGAACGCATACTGGAACCCTATATTACCAATCGAGCATCGGGTTCCGGCCTCGGGCTGGCAATCGTGAAGAAAATTGTTGAGGAACATTTCGGCGAAATCTTCCTCGAGGATGCGCCAGGCGGCGGTGCGATAGTCACGCTGATGTTTCAGCCGGAAACAATTGCGGCAAATGCCGGGCCCGCCGCACCTGCAGAACCATTGGTAACAGAGGATGAAGTCTAGGCATGGCCTTGGATATATTGATTGTTGACGACGAGCAGGACATCCGTGACCTGGTATCGGGTGTGCTGGAAGACGATGGTTATGGCACACGGACCGCAGCCACTGCTGATGACGCACTGGCGGCGCTGGATGAGCGTTTGCCGTCCTTGATATTGCTTGATGTGTGGCTGCGTGGGTCTTCGATGGATGGCATCGAGTTACTAAAGGCCATCAAGGGCCGTGATCCGCAGATTCCGATTATTGTCTTTTCCGGCCATGGAAATATCGATACCGCCGTTGCGGCCATTGCGCAGGGTGCGGTCGATTTCATCGAAAAGCCTTTCGAGGCTGAAAAACTGCTGCACCTTGTCGCAAAAGCGACCGAAACCGAGCGATTGCGGGCGGAAAACGCCTCTTTACGCGCAAGGGTCGGGCATGCAGACGAACTGACCGGATCGTCGGCCGCCATCAACACGGTGCGGGCCACGCTCAAAAAGGTCGCCGGAACCGGAAGCCGCATGCTTATCACCGGCCCCGCCGGTGTGGGCAAGGAGGTGGCTGCTCGCCTGCTTCACAGCTGGAGCCCTCGCGCAGAGTCTTCCTTCGTTTCGGTTAGCGCCGCGCGGCTGTCGCCTGAACGTTTCGATGAAGAGCTGTTCGGTATCGAGCAGGATGGAAAGCTGATCCAGGCTGGCATGCTTGAACGCGCCCACGGCGGTACGCTGTTCCTCGACGAAGTTGCCGACATGCCCCTGACGACACAGGGCAAGATCTTGCGCGTTTTGACCGACCAGAGTTTTGCTCGTGTTGGCGGCGATCGGCACATTCGCGTCGATGTGCGCTTTGTATCCGCGACAGCCCGTGACCTGTCTGCCGAAATCGCTGAAGGGCGTTTTCGCGAGGATCTATTCTACCGGCTGAACGTCGTTCCGGTCGAAATTCCGCCGCTGGCAAGCCGGCGCGAAGATATTCCGGATTTGGCCAACCACTATGCAGCGCGCTTCGCGTCCGAGCACCGGATCGCTCCGCCCTATATTTCCGACGATGCGATGGCTGCTTTACAGGCCTGTGAATGGCCGGGCAATGTACGTCAGTTGCGCAATATCATTGAGCGCACAATCATTCTCGCGCCCTCCAACCGCATCCACACGATCGAAGCGGATATGCTTCCGTCAGAGATAACGAACACTTACGAAGGCACCGAGCATAATGTGACCTCTTTGATGGGGGCACCATTGCGCGAAGCGCGGGAAGCCTTTGAGCGCGAATATCTGGCGGTGCAGATCAAACGATTTTCCGGCAACATTTCGAAGACCGCGGCATTTGTCGGCATGGAACGCTCCGCGCTTCATCGCAAGCTGAAGCTGCTCGGCATTTCCGTGCGTAAAAATGGCAGTATCGCAGGGGATGGCGACGAATGAATAGCGGAATTGCGAAACGAGCGTCGTTGGTGTAAATAAATTGCACCAAAAGCTTGGTATGGCTTCTTTTTGGGGCCACGTGGGCGGTTGGCGATAACATAAGATAATCGGATAATGACAATGACTGAAAAAAATAACGGTCTTCAGGACCTCTTTCTGAACTCCCTCAGAAAGTCCAAGACACCGGTGACCATGTTTTTGGTAAAAGGTGTTAAATTACAAGGTGTTGTAACCTGGTTCGATAATTTTTCCGTGCTGCTGCGCCGGGACGGGATGTCTCAGCTTGTCTACAAGCACAGCATTTCGACGATCATGCCCTCTGCATCGCCGGACCGCGCATTGTTTGAGGAAATGATGTCGCGTACCAGCCACAGGGCAGGGATGCTGCAGGACGTGTTCCTACATGCCATGTGCGACAAGGGCGAATCGGTCACGACCTTTCTGGTGAACGGGGTCATGTTGCAGGGCGCGATTGCAGCTTACGACCTTTTTTCGCTTTTGCTTGAACGCGATGGGACCACGCAGTTGGTGTACAAGCACGCCATATCGACAATCCAGCCAGCGCATGCGGTAAATCTTGCCGAATATAATCAGGGCGTGGACGAGAGCGATATTTGAGCGTTTTTGGACGAAGCGAAACCGACGAGTTTGCTCGCGGTGCACGCGCCCTTATCGTGTATCCCGAATTGCCGGGCAAATCGTCTGTGGGCGCTGAAGCGCGCCTTGATGAAGCCGAGGGGCTGGCGCTCGCCATTGGCGTCAACGTGGTGCGCAAGAAGCATTATCGTGTCAGGAACCCTCGCGCAGGCACATTGCTGGGGGGAGGGCAGGTCGACGAGATCGGCGAAATGGGCCGCGATCTGATGATCGACCTTTTGATCGTCGATGCCTCTTTGACCGCCATTCAGCAGCGGAATCTGGAAGAAAAGACCGGCCTCAAGACGATCGACCGGACAGGTCTGATTCTGGAAATTTTCGGCGAGCGTGCGGCGACGGCAGAAGGTCGCCTGCAGGTAGAACTTGCGCATCTAGATTATCAGGCGGGAAGGCTGGTACGGAGCTGGACCCACCTCGAACGGCAGCGTGGCGGTTTCGGTTTTCTGGGGGGACCTGGCGAAACGCAGATCGAGGCCGACCGACGCATGATCCGGGACCGCATGGCCAAATTGCGGCGCGAACTGGAGGATGTGAAGCGCACCCGGGCGTTGCACAGGCAGCGTCGGAAGCGCGCGCCTTGGCCGGTGATCGCGCTAGTGGGCTATACCAATGCAGGCAAGTCGACCCTGTTCAATCGGCTGACAAAAGCAGAAGTCTTAGCCCAAGACATGCTGTTCGCGACCCTCGATCCAACGATGCGTCAGATTTCACTTCCCGGCATCGAAAAGGCGATCTTGTCCGATACAGTGGGGTTTGTATCCGATTTGCCTACACAACTGGTCGCGGCCTTTCGGGCGACACTGGAAGAAGTAATTTCCGCCGACATCATTGTCCATGTTCGCGATATTTCGCATGCCGAGAGCGAAGCGCAGCGGGCAGATGTACTTGCAATTTTGGCGGATTTGGGCGTCGGCGTGCCGGGCGAGGGCGGCCCTCCTATCATCGAATTGTGGAACAAGATCGATCTCCTCGACCCCGAACGGCGGACTGAAGTCGAAAATACAGCGGCGCGGCAGTCCGGCATTCTGCTGGTTTCGGCCGAAACCGGTGAGGGTGTGAGCCACTTTTGCGACGCGCTGTCTGCAAAAGTTGCGACAGGCAATATCGTGCGCGAACTGGTGGTCGATGCCGCAGACGGCGCTGTTCTGGCCTGGCTACATGCCAGGGGGCAGGTCAGCAATCAGCGGGAAGAGGGGAATGAAATCCGCCTTGATGCATCACTGAACCCGCAGACCTGGGGCCAGTTTGAAAAACTGTTCCCGGCCTACTCAGCCTGACCAGTGCGCTCCAGACCCTTGGCCTGTTGCCAATATCGTTCCTTGGCATCGAGCGACAATTGGGCGAACCCGTCACCGGCCAGTGCCTCCATCGACCGAAATCGGCGCTCGAATTTGGCATTTGCGCTTTTTAGGGCGCCTTCGGCATCGACGTTATAGAAGCGTGCCAGATTTACGACGGCAAACAGCAGGTCGCCGATTTCATCGGAGCGCTCTGCATCTGAAGAAGCTGCCTCAACCTCTTCCAGCTCTTCAAAAATCTTCGCTTTGGCTCCGCTAACTTCGGGCCAGTCAAATCCGGTCCGCGCGGCGCGCTTCTGAATTTTCTCGGCACGGAGCAAAGCAGGCAGTGCCTTCGCTACGCCAGCTATCGCGCTGGTATCATCGCGATCGCTGCGTTCTGCGGCTTTGATATTTTCCCAGTTTGTAACGACTGCCGAAGGACTGTTTGCGGTGAATTGTCCGAAGACATGCGGGTGGCGTCGGGTCATTTTTTCGCAGATGCTGTCAATTACATCCTGCAAATCGAATATATTTGTTTCGGCGGCCATCTGGCTATGAAAAACAACCTGAAGCAACAGATCGCCAAGTTCATCCTTCAAGCCGTCCAAATCACCGCGCTCGATTGCGTCGGCGACCTCATATGCTTCTTCAACTGTATAAGGCGCTATAGAAGTGAAATTCTGTTCTACATCCCACGGACAGCCGCCATCAGGATCGCGCAGCCGTGCCATGATCCTGGTCAGGGGGGTAATATCGGGTATTCGAGGTTCCGTCATATCTAAGTTCGATAATATATATTATGTTAAGTAATATTCGATATCAGGGGTGCAGGGTCATAACATTCCCCTCGACTTTCCAGCTTTTCATGCTGTCGAGGAAGTTCATGCCCAGCACGTTGGTATCTCCGAAGCTTTCGGACACGACCACATTGTGGTCGAGCAGTTTGTGCGATCCGACCTGCAGCGATTGTACGACCCCGCGCTGCGCCGTAACGCGGCCGTTGGCGGTGCTAATGATCACCGGGTATCCGCTGTTATCGACTTCAATGTTGGTATCACCAGCAGTTTTGGCGTTGACTGCGGTCGTTGTTGCACCGCTGTCGATCATGAAACGGGTCGGATTGCCATTGATTTCAACCTGCAACCAATAATGTCCGTCGTCCTGCCGCCGCAGCTCTATGGCATCTTCGCTGACCGTTTGGCCCGACGTCCCGGCGAAATCTGCCTTCACGCGTTCCCATATTGTCTGAAATTCGAAGCGAAAGCTGAACAACGCGAACAGGCCGGCAAATATTGCGACCCAGGCCAGCGACATCCTGGCGACTTGTCCCAACGGTAATCGGCGCGCGGCCAGCGAGCTGACCAACAAGACGACCATAACCAAGCCCCAGATCAGCGACGGACCTTCTTCCATCATGTTCATCGCCGCGCCTTCGAAAAGAGACGGTAGAAATTCTCTGTCGTTTGCACGGCGAGGCTGTCCTCCCCTTCCCCACGCAGTTTTGCGAGGAACCGGGCAGTGTCGGCCACGAACCCCGGCTCGCCAGTTCTGCCGCGATGAGGCACCGGCGCGAGGAAAGGCGCGTCCGTTTCGACCAGCATTCGGTCGGCGGGCAGCCATTTTGCGACTTCCTGTAAGTCGGCGGCATTTTTGAAGGTAACAATACCGGACAAAGATATATAGAGGCCGAGGTCAAGTGCGACACGCGCAAAATCTGCGCTGGCGGTAAAACAGTGAATCACGCCTTTATAATGACCAGCAGTCATTTCTTCAGATAATATCTGTGCCGTATCTTCTTCAGCTTCGCGAGTGTGAACAATTATCGGGAGGCCGGTTTCACGGGCTGCGTGAATATGTTCGCGAAACGAAGCGCGTTGTTGTGCCCGGTCGCTATGGTCGTAATAATAATCGAGGCCGGTTTCGCCGATCCCGATCACGCGCGGGTTTGCTGCGCGTGCAACGAGCTTCGCAGCATCGACCCCCTTGTGCCCGTCCGTTTCATGGGGATGAATGCCCACGGACGCCCAGACATCGGATTCCTGCTCGGCAAGGCCCAGTACATCGTCCCACTCGCTTTCGCGCGTAGAAATATTGAGCATGGCGGTCACGCCTTGCTCGCGCGCGCGCGCCAAGACCTCGGCCTGTTGCTCTACCAGGCCTTTATAATTGAGGTGGCAGTGCGAATCGACGAGCATCAGGCGGCGTTTTCCTCTTCTGCGGGCAATTCGAGTCTGGGAAACAATCCTTGGGGCTGCGCAATGCGGAAGCCGCTTTCCGCAAGCGGCGAATACCAGTGAGACACGATGTTACCGAAATTCCTGACATTCTCCGGCACACCCATCTGGTCGAGCAATTTTCTCGCGCTACCGGGAATAACTGGAAGTGCCGCTACCGCCAGCTGCGCGATGCAGATAAAGAGCGTCGCGAGTACTGTTTCCATTCGCTCCGGATCGGTCTTTTTCAGGGCCCAAGGCGCCTGGACGTCGATGTAGGCGTTACACGCGAAAACCGCGTGCATCCAGCGTTCCAGTGCCTGCGACATAGCCAGGTCTTCGAAATGAGCCGGAATTTGGACCGACACAGCCTCGCGAACTACATCGAACAAGGCGTTGTCATCGTCGGTATGGCCGTGAATGGCCGGCAAACAGCCTTCGAAGTTTTTGAATATCAACGAAAGAGTGCGCTGCGCGAGATTGCCGAAGCTGTTGGCCAAATCAGCATTCACGCGTGTCACAATTGCTTCGGGGCTATAACTGCCATCCTGTCCGAAGCTCACGTCGCGCAAGAGAAAATATCGAAGCGCGTCGACCCCGAAGAGTCCGGCGAGCTCGATCGGATCGACCACATTACCAAGTGATTTCGACATCTTCTCGCCGCGGGTCAGCAAAAAACCGTGGCCGAATACCTGTTTCGGCAAGGGGATGCCCGCCGACATCAGGAAGGCTGGCCAGTAAACGGTATGGAAACGGACAATGTCCTTACCGATGATATGAACGCTGGCGGGCCAATATTTCCGCCACTCTTCTGTATCGTCAGGAAAGCCGATGCCCGAAATATAGGTCGTCAGCGCATCCAGCCAGACATACATGACGTGGTTGTCACTCCCGGGCACCTTGACTCCCCAGTCAAAGCTGGTGCGCGACACCGACAGATCTTTCAACCCGCCCTCGACAAAGCGGATCGTCTCGTTCTTGCGACTTTCAGGCCGCATGAAATCCGGATGGGCGGCGTAAAAGTCCAGTAAAGGTTGCTGATATTTGGACAGGCGGAAAAACCAGCTTTCCTCGACAGTCCATTCGACTGGCGTGCCCTGCGGCGAAAGCTTCGTCCCCCCTTCCCCTTCGGTCAGTTCGGCTTCATCATAATAGGCCTCATCGCGAACCGAATACCAGCCTTCGTAACGGTCGAGATAAAGATCGCCACTGGCTTCCAGCCGCTTCCAAATAGCCTGACTGGCTTTATGATGGTGGTCCGAAGTTGTGCGGCTGAAATGGTCAATGGAAATGTCAAGTTTATCGCACATATCACGAAAATAGAATGACATTTCGTCAGCCAGCTGCTGCGTCGGGATGCCTAGCCCACGCGCGGTCTGATCCATTTTCAGGCCATGTTCGTCGGTACCAGTCAGAAAGCAGACATCGCGTCCCATCAACCGTTGAAAGCGCGCTATGGCGTCGGTCGCGATGGCCTCATAAGCATGGCCGATATGCGGCTTGCCATTGGGATAGGCGATGGCGGTGGTTATATAGAACGGATCGGACATGTGCACTCTTGAACCTGGCTGCTCAGGCCGCCTTATGCGCTTGTAGCGATGCCAGCAAGCTTCCCATTTGGAAAACCACGCTTTGCTTGTCGAGGCTGAGAGCAATTGCCCGGCTCGCGAGCGCGCTGGCCGCGCTCCACGCTTCCGTTGCATTTAGCACGGCGCTGGCATCCATCTTCCGGGCATTTTCAGCGATCAACGCGGGTGCGCGACGCAGGAACGCTTCATAACGCGACTGCGCAGCCTTTAACGACAACTGCTCGGCCAATGCGCTGCGCAATTCATTGCTGCGGTCGCCGGTGCGGATAATTGACGTCATGATGTCTTCTAGTTTTCCCAAGTCTAACCCTAAAAAATCAATGGCTTGTCCCGGGGCTCCTTTACCTGCCTTGACAAGAATAGCGATGTCTTCACTGCTCGCTTCGGGCGCGGCTTCGCGCAAGGCCAAAGTCATGTCGCTATCGTTCAGAGGTTCAAACCGCAGCATTTGGCAACGCGAACGGATTGTTGGCAGTAATCTGTCGCTTGCGTGGCTGATGAGCAGAAAATAGGTGCCGAGGGGCGGTTCCTCCAGCGATTTCAGTAACGCATTTGCCCCGCTGCGTTCGAGATCGTCCGCGGCGTCGATGATAACAGCACGCTTGCTGGACAAACCCGGCCGCGTTGTAAGCGCAGCTTGCACCCGGCGGATCTGATCAATGGTAATGCTGCGCTTTAATTCGGCATCTGTGTCCGTTTCTTCATCCTCTTTTGGCGCCTCTTTTGGTAAGCGTTTGATCTCGATTATATCTGGATGCGATCTCCGCGCGATCATGCCTCCATACAGGCCTTCTGGGTCGACCAGCGCGGACGCGGCGCGCAAAGCGAAAGCAGACTTTCCAATGCCGCGTGGTCCGGCCAGAATCCAGCCATGATGCAGCTTGCCACCGTCCAGCGCCGATGAAAATTGCCGCCAGGGCGCGTCATGGCCGAATAGCTGTGTCACTCAGGCACCAACAGGTCAGAAATTTCCGCTAACAGGCGTGAGGTCACCGTTGCCGGAGGTCCATCGGCGTTCACGAGCCGCACGCGCGGTTCACGCTCTGCATAGCTGACAAAAGCTACGTCCACCCCCTTATGGAAATCGGCCTCGCGGGCCTGGATCCGGTCGGGCTTGCCGTGATCCCGAACCGACGCGCGCCGTGTCGCTTCATCGGGATCGATGCGCAATATCAATGTTCGATCGGGCATAAGCCCGCGGCTGCCGATTTCGTGAAGCGTCAATATGTCGGCGTCGGATAGACCCGAACCTCCGCCTTGGTAGGCGCGACTGCTGTCGATGAATCGATCCGAAATAACCCATTTGCCGCTCTCCAGCGCAGGTTCGATCAGCCGCTCGACATGATCGCTTCTTGCTGCAGCGAAGAGCAACGCCTCGGCACGGGGCAGCCACCGTTCGGCGGTCCCGCCCAGTAGCATCTGCCGTATGGCTTCAGCCCCTTGCGTGCCGCCAGGCTCGCGCGTGACTATGACATCATGGCCAGCGGTCCTGATCGCTTCGGCCAGCGCCGCGATCTGTGTGGACTTACCGACCCCCTCACCGCCTTCGATCGACAGAAACCGCCCTCGCTGTGTCATGTGCCAACCAACGTTTTCAGGCCATTCAGGGCACGAACGAAGAAGCCCGCTTTGGCAACCGAATGTGCGGCGACGAGCGGCATCACCTGCTCGCCCGTATCGTCGAATTTCGCCACGAGTTGCGCCAATTCTGCCCCCTTTTTGAAAGGCGCCTTAACCGGGCCGGAATAGCGCACGAAAAGCTTGTAACGCGGTGCACGCTGGACTGGCAAGGACAGAGCAAGGGTTTTCGGTGCGATTACATCAATCTGCGTTTTGCTGCCCAGTTGCACGGGCAGGGTCGCGACCACCGATTGCGGCTCATATAGCTTCAACGAGCGCCATTCCTTGAAACCCCAGTTGAGCAGGTTCAATGACTCTCGTTGGCGCGAATCCGGATCAGGAAGTCCGGCAACCACCATTATCAGCCTTCTTCCATCCTGTACCGCGGTTCCAGCAAAGCAGTAGCCAGCCTCGCCCGTATGCCCGGTCTTGATACCATCGGCGCCGGACAGCCGCCTTAAAATGGGGTTTCGATTGAGCTGGGTTATGCCGTTCCACCGGAATGTCCGGAAACCATAATATTGCCGGTAGAGTTCCGGAAAATCCTGAATCGTACGAGCGCCCAGTTGAGCCAGATCGAGGGCGGTCGTCAGGGTGCGTCCACCGTCGGGCCAGCCCGTTGCAGATCCGAATTTGCTGTTGGTCATACCCAGCTTTCTTGCCGTCGCATTCATTCGCTCTACGAAGGCAGCCTCGTTTCCTGCAATACCTTCTGCCAGCACGACTGCGGCATCGTTTCCCGACAGAGTCACGACACCGTGCAACAAATTTTCGACCGTCACTCTCTGCCCGGGTTTCAGGAACATGGTGGAACCCGTGTTATTCCACTTTGCCCACGTCTCCGGTCGAACCATGAATTCGGTCGACTTGTCGAGCGTCCCGCTCTGGAGAAGATCGAAAACCACATAAACGGTCATCATCTTGGCCATAGAAGCTGGTGGGATGGGCTTGTCCGCGGCTTTGTCGAACAGCACGGCCCCTGACGTCATGTCCACAAGATATGCAATGGGTGCTTTAGTTCTATATGCGGGACGAGCCTCCAACGGGGAGGTCGAGATCGCGGCGGCATAGAACAACAGCAGCATACGCATGCCGTTTCATAGCGAGGCAAACTTCAATACCGCCAGTAAAATCAGTCTCTATATATACGAGCTTGTGGATAGCCCTTTTTGCGTGCTGCTGCACTTGCCTCAGACTGGGTTACGAAGGGGCCGAACCGGACCCTGAACAGTCGGCCGTCGCTGCTGGCAACGACCGTCGCACCAGCTTTTCGCGCCAGTGCATCGGCGCGGGCGCGCGATGAGAAAGCGCCGATTTGGGCGACATATTCGCCCTGAGCGTTGCGATCAAGGGGTGGCGCAGCGTTGGACGATGCGGCTTTGCCGCTTTCGCGAATGAAACGGCCATTGTCAGAAATGGCAGGCTTTTCGGGCGGCTGCTTCCCAACGACGGGCGTTACCTTGCTAACAAATGCCGACGGGCGTGGCAGCTTGGCCAGCTTTTCGCGCAGCACCTTTAGCAAGGATTCCGGCGTTTCGATTCGTTCGGCGGCGGTCAGACCCTGCCTGAGCACCGACTTTTCCTGCTCTGGCGGATTAACGCGGCGCACGCGGACCCCCCCAATAGCTTGTGTCCCAAGACCAAGCTGTTTTGCGGCCCCTTCGGAAAGATCAATAAGGCGGTCGTTAGCAAATGGCCCGCGATCATTGACGCGAACCAATATCGTCCGACCGGTATCAAGCGATGTGACTTCGATATAGCTTGGCATTGGCAGCGTTTTGTGCGCAGCAGTTGCGCCGCCAGGGTTGAATATTTCGCCATTGGCTGTCGGCCGCCCGACAAGCTCCGCGCCATAATAGCCTGCATATCCGACCTCGTCATACAACGGTGTGTCCTGCGGCGTGTAAGTGGTGCTGCCCACGGTATAGGGTGCCCCTAATTTCACCGGGTCGTCGCTGACATTTGGCAGTTCCACCTTTACAGCAGACGTGGCGGCCGCAGAACTGACATTGTTTGTACGATCCACAGTACCGCAAGACGCCAACACAGCGAGCGAAGCGCTTAGTCCCAAGAGCTTAGTTACGTACCTCATCAGCCAGCAATCCCACCGATAATGCGTAAAAATTCGAACAATTATAGTCGAGTATCACACGGTAGTTGCCACCGAGTAAATATGCCGTGTTTCCAATGCCATCGGGCTCGAGAAGCGTCGCCATCATGCTGTCCTTAGGCCAGAATCCGCGTTGCGGTGTGATACCCAATTGGCGCCATTCGGCAATGGTCTTCCACTGACTGTGCCGGGCAAAAACGCGCGGGCACCGCGGCGCATTTATGCGCGAACGAATCGACTGCCGACTGAGCGACGATGGAACATTAACCGCAAATCCCCATTCTTCGCCGCGCCGCCAGCCGGCGTTGACAAAGTAATTGGCAATTGACGTCATCGCGTCGATCTCGCTTCGCCAGATATCGGCATATCCGTCGCCATCGCCGTCGCGTGCCAGCCTCAAATAGACCGAAGGCAGGAATTGTGGTTTGCCAAGCGCGCCAGCCCAGCTGCCGGTAATCGCATATTGTGGGACGCCGCGATCGATCATTTTCAGAACAGCCACAAGTTCGGCTTCGAACAATGCTCGGCGGCGACCCTCATAGGCAAGCGAGGCCAGGGCTTCCGGAGCGTTGTAATTGCCGGTCACCGAGCCGTAATTTGTTTCATGCCCGTAAATGGCAATCATCATTTCTTCCGGTACACCCGTCTGGTCCTCGATCCGCTTCAGCATCGGGCGCAGTTCGGCATATTTTACGCGACCGCGGCTGATCCGGGAGGCATCGACGTGGCGCGCCTTGTAGGGCGCAAAATTGGGGATTGGCGCGTCAGCCGCACCTTCGGGCTGAGAGCGGTCGAGCCGGACAACACGGTCATTGTAGCTGAGCGAGGGTAGTACCTTGTCCAGCGTGGCCGCAGATACGCCTTCGCGAAGCGCCCGCTGGCGGACCTGGTTCAGATACACGCGAAAGCCGCTTTCCAACGCGATCGCTCCTTGGTCTGGCATGGGGGATGTTTGCGCCATGCTGGCTTGCGTCAGCATCGACGCCGCGAGTGGAAGAACCAACCATTTAACCAACGTCACACTCACGCGCAGCTCCTCTATCGACTGACGGCAGTGTGACAGATCGGGCTGAGAATGGGAATCCCCTTATGCTTCGGGCTGACGCATTTTCCGGCATCCGGGAGCCAAGCGCGTTAGCGCTTGCAAGCACAACGACGAATGGATAGGTGCCCTGCCCACGGACAGGTGGCCGAGTGGTTTAAGGCAACGGTCTTGGAGCCGCAGGCCAAGACCCGAGCGCGTTAGCGCTTGCAAGCACAACGACGAATGGATAGGTGCCCTGCCCACGGACAGGTGGCCGAGTGGTTTAAGGCAACGGTCTTGAAAACCGTCGTGGGTGGAAGCTCACCGTGGGTTCGAATCCCACCCTGTCCGCCAGATTTCCACTTGCCAACAGCGCGTCAGTCGCGCTAGCCCAGTGCTATCGGGGCAGAGCAACCTCCCGGTCAGGCGTCCGCCCAAGCGTTGCCTTACTTGTCCGTTTCTGCGGATGAACAAGGCATGGAGCGACAGAGTGGCGTCAAACCTTCCCAAACCCGACTTTCAAGAATTGCTGCGCGTTTTTGCCCGCATCGGTTGTCTTAGCTTCGGCGGGCCCGCCGGACAGATTGCGCTGATGCACCGCGAACTGGTCGACGAGCGGCGGTGGGTGGAAGAAGAACAATATCTTCATGCCTTGAATTTCTGTCACCTGCTGCCGGGACCGGAAGCGCAGCAGCTGGCGACCTGGATCGGCTGGAAACTGCACGGTACAAAAGGCGGCCTGGCTGCAGGATTGCTGTTTGTCGTTCCGGGCGCGCTGGTCATACTTGCGTTATCGATACTCTATGCCTTTGCCGCCAATCTCGACTGGTTTGCGGCTCTGTTTCTCGGGATCAAGGCAGCGGTACTTGCAATCGTTGTGCAAGCTTTGATCCGCATCGGCGGGCGGGCGCTCAACACAGCATTCAAGAAGATGGTGGCGGTGGCAGCTTTTCTGGCGCTTTTCCTGTTCAACCTGCCCTTTCCGCTTGTGGTCCTGGGTGCGGGGGCAGCTGGAATATTGGTCGCGCTGAAGCATCCTGACTGGCTGGCGATGAAAGACAGCACGCCGATCGGGTCGATGGCAGCTCGACCATGGGGTGCGACGCTGAAAGCCGTGTCGATTTGGGGGATAATTTGGGCGGCTCCGCTTATCCTGGTGCTGGCCACTGTCGGACGCGACCATGTGTTGTGGGATATCGGCAGCTTCTTTTCACAACTCGCCATCGTCACATTTGGCGGAGCCTACGCCGTGCTTGCCTATATGGCGCAGGAGGCTGTTCAGGGTTTTGGCTGGCTCAATGCCGGCGAGATGGCGGACGGGCTTGGCCTCGCGGAGACGACGCCGGGGCCGCTGATCATGGTGACGCAATTTGTCGGCTATCTGGCGGCATTTCGGGCACCGGAGCCGTTCACGCCGCTGGTGGCCGGCATTATCGGCGCGGGGCTTACCACCTGGGTGACTTTTGCCCCGTGCTTTCTTTGGATATTCGCTTTCGCCCCGTGGATCGAAAGGATGGAGAATTCAAAATGGCTGAAGGGCGGCCTCGCCACGCTGACGGCGGCAGTGGTCGGCGTCATCGCCAATCTGTCCGTCTGGTTTGCTCTGCACGTCTTTTTTGCGAGCGTCGATGAGCGCCGGTTCGGGCCGTTGCGGCTATACTGGCCAGACCCCGCAAGCTTTAGCTGGCAGGCCATGCTGCTCGCGATAATGGCGGCGATTCTTTTGTTCGGCGCAAAATGGAATGTCATCAAAACGCTGGCGGCGACTGGCGCGGCCGGGCTGGTACTGGGGTGGGCGGCATAGCGCCGCCCTTCCCGGTCACTTCTCCGGGCTCAGTTTCGATCCGTTTTCGACATTCTCGTTGAAGCTGCTGACCACCGAGTCGATGATCATCTGGACTTCTTCATTGGCAAATTTTTCAGCCTCTTTCTGGCTCGAACCATAACCGCGCTCCGACTTAATCAATATGTCGCGATAGGCGGTGCGCTCGGCGGTGCAGGCTGTCTCGGTTGTCTTTACAAATGCACTTGGCGAAACCTTTTCGCCGACGGCGACATTGTGCGTCTCTATCATGCAGTTGTTGAATGCCTTGCGGGCATTGTCGAGTGGATCGGCCTTTTGCGCGGCCATACTCAGCATCATTGCTGCGACCAAAGTCATCATTGTCGTAACCCCCAGCTACTTTTTCCTGTTTGGTTGTATCAACCTTCCCAAAGATGAGAATATCACAATCGCCATGCTTCAATCAATGCATCTGCGACGAAAGCGAAGGCGCGGTTACTCCACCAATTTACCACCTTTTACCACGGCGTCCACGCTTTCCAGCTCGCGAACGTTGGTCAGCGGGTCGCCGTCGACGGCAATGATGTCTGCGAAGCGTCCCACTGCAATAGCGCCCACGTCTTTTTCGCGGCCCAGCGCCTGTGCTCCATTGCGGGTAGCGGCCTGGATGGCCTCCAATGGCGTCATGCCATATTCGACCATGACGCGGAATTGCTTGCCGATTTCGCCATGCGGCATGACCCCGGCGTCGGACCCGAAGACCATCCTGACCCCGGCCTTGTGGGCCTTCCGGAAATTATCACGCTGGATTTGTGCGACTTCGCGATCTTTCCGCAGATTATCCTCAAGCACACCGTTCTTCGCCCCTTCGGCCTGCGTATACTCGGTATTGTAGATGTCCATCGAGAACCAGACCGGGCGAGCCCGCGCGGCGGCCAGCTTTATGCCCTCGTCGTCGACCAGCGACGCATGCTCGATGGTGTCGATACCAGCCCTGATGGCGGCCTTGATACCATCACCGCCATGTGCGTGCGCGGCGACGCGAATTCCCCATTGATGCGCCTCGTCCGCGATTACGCGCAATTCGCTCTCGGAAAGCTGCTGCTGCCCCGGTTCGGTATTGCGCGAGAAAACCCCGCCGGTGGCGCACACCTTGATGACCTCCGCGCCATATTTGCGCTGACGGCGGACCTGATAGCGAAGCTCATCCGGGCTGTCGGCAATCCCCTCCTCCTTCTCCGCCTTTTCAAGACTTGGCGGCAGGAAGGTCGAGTCGCAATGGCCGCCGGTCGCCCCGAGCGCATAGCCTGCAGGCACGATACGCGGCCCGACGGCATAGCCATTGTCGATGGCTTGCTTCAGCCCGATGTCATTGCGGTTGCCTGAACCGACATTGCGCACGGTTGTAAAGCCAGCCTTGAGCATGGCCTGTGCGCTTCCGACGGCGGTCATGCCCCAAAAGCTGTCGGTAAATTCCAGTCCGCGATAACCACCGATGTCGGCAGGACCGTCGAGATGGACGTGCATGTCGATGAGGCCGGGCAGAATGGTCTTCCCCGACAGGTCGATATGCTTGACGTCGCTACCCCATTTTACGGTGCGCGCGTCTGCTATGCCGGTTATGCGCCCGTTCGGGCCGACGAAGATTGCCGGATTGTCGACGACCTTGCCGGTCAGCACATCGATCATCCGCGCACCGGTGATGACAGTGTTTTTGGGAACTTCCTGCGCCGCTGTAGGCGTTGCTGCAACTGCAAGAGCAATCGCCAAAACCCCAGCATTTCTCAGAAAATTGACGCCATACCCCATAGTCCCGCTCCTTTTAGAATCATCATGCTGCAGCGATGGCAAAATGCGGACATGTAGGACAGCGATTTTTGCACTCAGTCGGTGGTGACAATGACATCCCAATG
>JACVCM010000150.1 GCA_016742125.1 Sphingomonadaceae bacterium
CGAAGGTGCGGATGTTTTCGTCGAAGGGTTCAGGCCGAGTGTCATGCAGCGCCTGGGTTTCGACTATGGAGCGGTGGCGTCGCGCAATCCCCGCATCGTCTATTGCTCGATTTCCGCATTCGGTCAGACCGGTGCAATGGCGCACCACCCCGCGCACGATATGGCGACGCAGGCGCTCGCCGGGTTCCTGTCGGTCAATGACGGGTCCGATGGCACGCCGGTTGTTCCCGGTACGCCCAGCGCGGACATGGCGGCGGGATTGACGGGATTATCGGCGGTCCTGATGGCGCTCATCGGGCGTGGGCGGACGGGCAAGGGTGACTATATCGACTGTGCGATGTTCGACAGTCTGTTGCCGTGGTGCGCGCATATTGCCGGCAGCGCAATCGCCGGTGGCGAAGCCCCGCGCTCGTCGCAGCAGCGATCATTGGGTGGGGCGGCCTTTTATCAGGTCTACCGGACGGCGGACGGCAAGCATATCGTCCTCGGTGGGCGCGAGATGAAGTTTGTCACCAATTTGCTGACTGCACTCGGACGGCCCGACCTGATCGCCATTGCCGAACGAGCGGCGGGGGAGCAAAATGAACTGATCGAATTTCTGCGCGCTGTATTTGCAGGGAAAGCCCGCGATGAGTGGGTGGTCTGGTTCGCCGACAAGGATGTCGCCTTCTCACCCGTCCTCGATTTCCGCGAGGCGCTCGACCAGCCGCATGTCGGCGAACGCGGTTTGCTGATCGCGCATGGAGGTGCGCACCAGATTGCGCCCTCCATTCGCTTTGCGAGCGAACAATGGACCCCGTCGGACGCACCGGAACTGGACGCCGATGGCTGAGTGCCTATCCCTCGATGTCGATGTGCATCGAATAGGCGAACCGGTCGCCGGGGTGGTGACTCGCCGAGATTTCGAGAACCCGGTCGCTCGCATCGAGGTAGCAACGCAGGATTCGCAGGGTCGGCGCCCGCTTTGCAATACCGAGGGCCTTGGCAACCTCGGCCGTCGCCGCGATCGCCTGAATGTCCTGCGTAACCTTCACAAAGCGGATTTTGGCGAGCTTCTCGATCTGTTTGAAGATCGTATCTTCGGCCGGGCTGATCTGCTGGGCAATGTCGCGCAAACTTTCGTGTACATAGGCAACGGTGTGCGCCAGCGGTTCGGTCGAATCAGACCGTGTTCGCAAGCCTTGAAAGCGGCTCCACCGTCCTCCCGCGACAAGTCCCAGCTGCTCGGCAATCGCTCGCGGCAAGGGCCCTTCGCCCAGAGGATCGAACACCGCGCGGGTGTTGCGGGCATATTGCAGGATCTCCGCGACGTTGGAAAGCGGCTGGTGCAACGCGCCGCCGCGTGCAGCTGCGGGTTGTATGCTGGTGCCCGAGCCGCGGCGCCGCGAAATCAGCCCCTCGGTCTGCAACGCTCGCAGCGCCTCGCGCACGGTGAAGCGCGACACTCCATAGCGTTTGCACAGCTCACTCTCGGTCGGAAAGGCATCGGCCTGATAGCGCCCGCCCAGCACTTCCTCGCGCAGCTCGTCAGCCAGTTCCTTGTAACGCGGCTTTGCGGCCAAATGGTTTCTCCCCGGGTCGCGGTGCCTTTTGTGCAAGGTCGGGCCGCATGAGCAAGTCTTTAAGCCTAACCGAACAACTCGCCAAGCATTTGATGCGGCCTGTCGATGATGCAACGCGGGCGCGGGCGCGGTTGCATTTGCTCGACTGGCTGGGGTGTGTGGCGGGGGCGCGGGGAAGCGAGGTCGCCAAGGTTGTTCGCACGTCCGGTCTCGATGCATCGAGACACTGCTGGTGGTTGGGTGGACTGCTCGAAATGGATGATGTTCATCGGGGTGCTCTTCTGCATCCCGGCCCGGTGATTTGGGGACCGGTGTTTGAAGCGGCTTTGGACGTCGATGCCTCGCTTGGAGCAGCGCTCGATGGTGCGGTGCGGGGTTATGAAGCGATGATCGCCACCGGCCTGACGTTGGACGCTCATCACTACAGCCACTATCACAATACGGCGACCGCCGGTCCTTTCGGGTCGGCGGCAGCGGTTGGCACAATCTATCGCCTCGCGCCAAAACTTCTGGCGGGTGCCCTCGGCAACGCCGGGTCAACGACTGGCGGACTTTGGCAAATGCGCAATGAGAATGGAATGACAAAGCCTTGGCATATCTGTTCGGCGGCAAGACAGGGCTTCTTCGCCGCATTCATGGCAAAGGCGGGTTTGACTGGAACGGTCTCTATCCTCGAAGGCCCGCAAGGCCTCTATGCCGCGACCTGCAAAAAGCCCAAACCCATGGAGTTCCCCAAACGCTGGCGCATCTGGGATGTCAGTTTCAAGCCCTGGGGTGCCTGCCGCCATGCGCATCCCGCCATTGACGCGGCGCTGGAGTTGCAGGAATTGCTAGGGAAGCTCGACGGCGAGATATTGGTCGAGACCTATGCCGACGCGATTGCCTTTTGCGACAACCCCCATCCCAAGACGCCGCAGCAGGCCAAATTTTCCTTGCAACATGCATTGGCGGTCGTGGCGACCAGCGGTGTGCCGACGCTCGCCGATTTCGAACCGGCGGCGATCAAAAAACTCGCCAGGGCAAGGGCGAAAGTGAAGGTGCGCGAATGCAAGGACATCACCGCGCGCTACCCGGAGCATTATGGCGCCCGTGTGGTATGTTGCCAGCAGACCGTGGAGTTGATCGACACGCTGGGCGATCCCGAACGGCCGATGAGCGAGACGCAGATCATCGACAAGGCGCACAGCCTGATGACATGGGGCGGGTTGTCGAAAAAGCAGGCAGACAAGGCGGTCAAGCTCGCGCTTGAAGGCGACGACCCGGCGGCGATCCACAAGATGCTTGGCAAGTGGCTCGCATGAACCACATGAACGCCATCCTCGATTTCGCTGCCGCGCCGCACGTGCTGCCGGCACAGGTACAGATCGATGCCGAGCGGCTGCTTGCCGATACGCTGGCTGTCACGGCGGCCGGGGCGGCGACTAGCGAGGCCGCTGCGCTGAAAAGCGTATGCACCGATGCTGCTTTCCTGAACGGCTTCGCCATCCACTGCCTCGAATGGGACGCGGTGCACGAGCCTGCGGTTGTGCACGCCCTTTCTGTGGTAACAGCAGCATTACTGGCTGTTTCGAACCGGCTGGGCGGTTGCGACCGCGGAGACTTTCTGACCGCGCTTGCGGTGGGCGTCGATATCGCGAGCGGCTTGGGCCTGTCCGCGACCGGACCGATGAAGTTTTTCCGTCCGGCGACAGCGGGGGTGATCGGTGCGGCGCTCGCCCTTGGGCGGTTGCAGGGCATTCCGCGCGCGCAGATGGCCGACGTGCTCGGTCTTGCTTACAGTTTTGCCGGCGGCACGATGCAGGCGCATGTCGAGGCTTCGATCGCCTTGCCGCTGCAAATTGGGAGGGCGGCTCAGGCGGCGGTGCAAGCGGTCGATCTGGTGAAAGCCGGAATGGGCGGTCCACATGACGTGCTCGAAGGGCCGTTTGGTTACTCGGCGCTGATCGAACCGCTGGAGCTGGCGCGTTACACGCCGACACTCGGCGAGGTCTGGCGGATATCCGAAGTCAGTATCAAGCCCTTTCCAAGCGGGCGGGCCAGTCATGGTGCGTTGGGGTCATTGCAGTCGCTGGGATTGAATGTCGAAGAGGTAGCCTCCGTCGAGCTCTTCGCGCCGCCGCTGATCCATAGGCTGGTGGGCAGGCCTCTTAAGCCTGAACGGCCGTTGAGTTACAACCGGCTGTG
>JACVCM010000151.1 GCA_016742125.1 Sphingomonadaceae bacterium
GAATTGCGCTCTGCCATGCCCGAGATGATCAACACCCCCGAAATGCGTTTTCAGGTGGACGAAAGCCGGAAATTCGCGGTGATCGACGAGGTGCTGGCCCGATTGTCGGCCGAGGGTGCGGACGTAAACAGCACCGACGGCGCGCGCGTGAATACGCCCGACGGCTGGTGGCTCTTGCGCGCCTCGAACACGCAGGACGTGTTGGTGGCACGGGCGGAGGCTTCGAGCGAGGAAGGCCTGGAGCGCTTGCTGGCGCAGATTGATGCGCAGCTGGCAGCGTCAGGGCTGGAACGCGGCGAGACGGTGGGGCATTGACGCCCTCTGCGGTTACTTCAACTCCATTTCAACGAGTTCAATTGTTTCCGGCCCGACATTGCTGAGCGCGCGCGTCGATCCGGCTGGCTGCACTGAAAACTCACCGGGCTGGAGCATGAGGGTCTGATCGGCAATGCCCGGCGTTATGGTTTTCAGCAGGCCGCCACGTACCACAACGCGCACACCCTTGCCGCCTTGCGAAATTGCAGGAGCCGTTCGACCTGGCTCCAGTATCAGCCGCCACGCCCGCATCCTCGGGTTGTCAACGATCCGCACATATTGGGGGGCGCCTTCGCGCGACGAGACTTCATCGCCGACCGGCGCGGCACGACGCAACTCGACCACAATGATCTGAAAGATGCCTTTGCCACCATTTACAATTCGGTGGATGCGACGTTGTTCGCCGACAGGGCTAAAGGCGACATCTCCCTTCTTGTTGACAGGCCCTTTCGTCAAAGGCTTGCCAAGTGGCTGTCCGCTGGATTCCGATGGTTGGATGATCACGGCGAAAAGATCGCGATAATGCGCGTGGAAGCCCGAATCTCCCGAAGGAGGATAGAGGTTGTTGAGGACAGCAATATCCTCATCAGCAAAGATCAATTGATGAAAAGACGCTTGCTCTACAGGCACGAAATCGTCGGCTTTCGACTGCACACCCATGACCGGACCGGAACCCGTCAAGACCAATCCAAATGCGCATATCAACCTGACGACTCGTGTCCGCACCATATGTCCCCCCCAATTCCTGCCGACAATTAAGTCCGCCGGCAGTAATTTACAATGAACTGCGCTATTCCCCCGAGCCGACAGCGTCACTAAACGGCAAGTGTGGCTGCCCATCTTCCCTCAGTGATTTCCGACTGGTTTGACTCCCGGAGTTGGACGCCGCGGCGGCATCAGCTGGAGATGCTGGATGCGGCGGCGGACAGGCGACATGCGTTGCTCGTTGCCTCCACTGGCGCAGGCAAAACGCTCGCGGGCTTCTTGCCAACACTGAGCGAGTTAATCACCGACCCCGCCGACGGCCTGCATACGCTCTATATCTCCCCGCTCAAGGCCCTCGCAGTCGATGTGCAGCGCAACCTGCTCACGCCCATTTCCGAAATGGGCCTCGATATCCGCGTCGAGGCAAGAACTGGCGACACGCCGTCCGACCGCAAGGCGCGGCAGCGGGTTAGGCCGCCGCACATCCTGCTCACCACGCCCGAATCATTGTCGCTGTTGCTCAGCCATGAAGATAGCGCCCTGCTTTTCGCCAACCTCAAGCGCGTCATCGTCGATGAGGTCCACGCCTTCGCCAATGGCAAACGTGGCGATTTGCTCAGCTTGTGCCTTGCGCGCCTACAGGCGCTCGGCCCCGAAATACAGCGCGTCGCGCTTTCGGCAACGGTTGCCGATCCCGACGACTATCGCGCCTGGCTCGCGCCCGATGGAGATATCGATCTCGTCCGGCTGGTCGAGGGTGAGGCGGCGGCCGAACCTGACCTGACCATATTGCTGCCCGAGGGCCGGGTGCCGTGGGCCGGGCACAGCGGGCAGCATGCCATTCCGCAACTGATCGAGGAAATCGGGCGCAACAAGACCACACTCATTTTCTGCAACACGCGCTTCCTTGCTGAATATATCTTCCAGAAATTGTGGGACGCAAACGATCCCAAATATGCCATCGGCATTCATCATGGCTCGCTATCGGTTGAGGCGCGGCGCAAGGTCGAAGGGGCGATGGCCGACGGCAAGCTGCGGGCGCTGGTCTGCACCGCCAGCCTCGACCTCGGCGTCGACTGGGGCGATGTCGATTGCGTGATCCAGATGGGCGCGCCCAAGGGTTCATCGCGGCTTCTGCAACGCATAGGCCGTTCAAACCACCGGATGGACGAGCCATCGAGGGCCATCCTCGTTCCCGGTAACCGCTTCGAATATCTGGAGGCGCAGGCCGCCCATGACGCAGTCAGCGAAGGCATGCGCGACGGCGAAACCTTTCGCGCGGGCAGCTATGATGTGCTGGCGCAGCATGTGATGGGAATCGCATGTGCCGGGCCGTTTGACGAGACCGAGTTGCTGGCCGAGATACAATCGGCCCTGCCCTATTCGGCGCTCGATGCCGCGACCTTTGCACGCGTGATCGAGTTTGTCGCAACCGGCGGCTATTCGCTGAGGGCTTATGATAACTTCAGGAAGCTGGTGAAGCGCCCCGACGCCAAATGGCATCTCGCGCATCCGCGTTTCGCACATCAATACCGCCTGAATGCTGGCATCATCGTCGATGCCCCCATGCTCGAAATCCGTTTCCGCAACGGGCGCAAACTGGGCAAGGTGGAGGAAGGCTTTGCCGCCACGCTCGCGCCCGGCAATACATTCACTTTTGCCGGCATGGCGCTCGAGGTAGAATCGATCAAGGACCTCGACCTCATCGTCCGTGCCGCAACCAAGCCTGCAAACACCATCCCCAGCTATATGGGCGCGCGCCTCCCGCTGACCACGCATCTCGCCGACCGCGTGCGCCATATGCTGACCGACCGGGCATCCTGGGCCCGCTTTCCCGACGAGGTGCGCGAGTGGCTGGAGATGCAGGTGTGGCGCAGCGCCATGCCCGAGCCGGGGCAGTTGCTCGTCGAAACCTTCCCGCACGACAAGCGACATTATATGGTGACCTATCCGTTCGAAGGCTGGAACGCGCACCAGTCGCTGGGGATGCTGCTGACGCGGCGGATGGAGAGCAGAGGGCTGATGCCAATGGGCTTTGTCGCCAGCGACTATGCGCTTGGCGTGTGGAGCCTGAAGCCGGTACACGACCCCGTGCCCCTGTTCTCGTCGGACATATTGGCCGATGAGTTTGTCGACTGGGTCGAGGGCAGCTATCTGTTGAAGCGTGCGTTTCGAGAGGTGGCGGTAATCAGCGGCCTTGTCGAGCGTCAGCATCCGGGCAAACGCAAGACCGGCAAGCAGGTCACTTTTTCAACCGACCTCATTTATGACGTGCTCCGCAAATATGAGCCCGATCATCTCCTTCTGGAGGCCGCATGGGCCGACGCCCGCGCGCGGTTGACCGATGTAGGGCGCTTGGGCGACTTGCTCGACCGTGCCGCCGACACGATGCTCCATGTCGACCTTGAACGGGTCAGCCCGCTGGCGGTGCCGCTCCTGGTAATGATCGGTCGTGAGAGCGTGGCGCAGGGGTCTGTGGATGACGAGTTGCTGCTCGAGGCGGAGAGCCTGGCTGGCGTGGCGATGACTCCCTGACCGCGGGTTCAATCTACCCACGCGCGCCGCCGACAAAGCCCGCACACGCTTCGACAAGGGTGGCTTGCTGCATCCCCAAAACAGGCGTAGGATCATCGCGGGAGATCACAGGATGACAAAGCGCATATTTGACGCTGCCATTGCGCTGTTGCTGCTACCATGTTTCGCTGCGCCCATAGC
>JACVCM010000152.1 GCA_016742125.1 Sphingomonadaceae bacterium
TTTTTTGCGGAACCGGATTTTTTCGAAGCGGATGACGCCATGCTCTGTATCGCGGATGGCGAATATGTCGAAAGTCCCGATAGACGTAAAAGCAGCCGCGATACCTGGATAAAGACCGGCCGTCAGATGGGCGAGCTGTTCGCGGATGTCCCGGAGGCACTGGCCAACACATTGGTAATCGCGCAGCGTTGCACGGCAGTCGCACCCTATCGAAGCCCCATCCTTCCCAGTCTCGCAGGCGACCGCGCGGCGGAAGATGCCCAGTTGCGCGACGACGCACGCAAGGGGCTTGAAGCGCGGCTGTCGATCGCCGGCATTACCGACCCGGTCGAACGAAAGCTGTATTTCGACCGGTTGCAGTTCGAGGCCGATGTCATCTGTTCCATGGGTTTCTCGGGCTACTTCCTGATTGTTGCCGACTTCATCAAATGGGCCAAGGAACAGGATATCGCAGTGGGGCCTGGCCGCGGTTCCGGCGCAGGTTCGCTGGTTGCATGGGCGCTGACAATCACCGATCTCGACCCGATCAAACTGGGCCTGTTGTTCGAGCGTTTTTTGAACCCCGACCGCGTATCGATGCCCGACTTCGACATCGACTTCTGCGAAACACGGCGCGGCGAAGTTATCCGCTATGTGCAGAAAAAATACGGCAACCGGCAGGTTGCGCAGATAATCACCTTCGGAAAGCTGAAGGCCCGGGCCGTCTTGCGGGACACGGGGCGGGTGTTGCAAATGAGCTACGGGCAGGTCGACCGGCTATGCAAGCAGGTGCCCAACCATCCGACGGACCCGTGGGATCTCAAACGCGCGCTTGGCGGTGTCGCGGAACTGCGCGAGGAATATCGGCGCGACGAGCAGGTAAAGCGGCTGTTCGACCTTGCCATGAAGCTGGAAGGACTTCCCAGGCACAGCTCCACCCATGCGGCAGGTGTCGTGATCGGCGATCGGGAGCTTTCGGAGCTGGCACCGCTTTACCGCGACCCGCGATCCGACATGCCGGTGACGCAGTTCGACATGAAATATGTCGAGAGCGCCGGATTGGTAAAGTTCGACTTTCTGGGGCTCAAGACTCTCTCGGTGTTGCAAAAGGCCTGCCAGATGCTTGCCCGACGTGGCGTGGCGATCGACCTCGACCTGCTGCCGACCGACGATCCGGCTGTTTACGAACTGCTTCAGCGCGGTGACACGGTCGGTGTTTTCCAGCTCGAATCCGAAGGCATGCGACGGACGCTGGCGGCCGTCAAACCAACCAATTTCGGGGACATCATCGCGCTGGTCTCGCTCTATCGGCCGGGGCCGATGGACAATATTCCGATGTTCGGTCGCCGAAAGAATGGCGAGGAGACAATCGAATATCCGCATCATCTGCTCGAACCGGTCCTCAACGAAACCTACGGAATTTTCGTGTATCAGGAACAGGTCATGCAGGCCGCGCAGATTCTGGCGGGTTACAGCCTGGGCGAAGCAGATTTGCTGCGCCGGGCAATGGGCAAGAAAATCCAGGCCGAAATGGACGCACAGCGGGAGCGGTTTGTCAGCGGATGTGCCACGCATGACATCACGCCACACCGCGCCAATGAACTATTTGACTTGATCGACAAATTTGCTGGCTATGGCTTCAACAAAAGCCACGCAGCCGCCTATGCTGTGCTGGCCTATCAGACCGCCTGGCTCAAAACACATCATCCGGAGGAATTTTTCGCTGCTTCGATGTGCTTCGATATGCACCAGACCGATAAGCTGGCGATATTCATGGACGATATGCGCCGGCTTGATGTGCAATGCCTGCCGCCCGACATAAATCGCAGCGCCGCTGAATTCACTGTCGAAGGTGACTCGGACGGCGGTCTTGCGGTGCGCTATGCGCTGGGCGGCATCAAGAATGTCGGCGAGCGGGCCATGGAGATGCTGATCGACGAGCGTGAGAAACAAGGCGATTTCGCCAGCCTCGACGATTTTGCAAACCGTGCCGACCCGGCACAGCTTAACCGGCGTAGTCTGGAAAACCTCGCAGCCGCCGGCGCATTCGATGCACTGGAGGCCAATCGCGCGGCTGTTCACGCCGCTGCGGAAATGGTGCTTGCGGCGGCACAGTCTGCCCGCGACGCCCGGATAAGCGGGCAGGGGGGCCTGTTCGGTGAAGGAGGAGCCGACGCCGCAAGGCTACGTCTGGACCGATCGGTTGAGTGGTCACCCGGCGAGCGCATGAATTTCGAAAAAGAAGCCTTCGGTTTCTATTTTTCCGCGCATCCCTGTTCGCAATATGACGCAATCGCGGCCAGTCATGGCTCCAAAAGCTATGTCACATGGCTTGAGAGCGGTCCGATACCGGAGGGTGTGCGTCGGGCAGCTACGATGTCGGCGCTGATCGAGGGCGTCCGCTGGCGGGAATCGCGCAAGGGAAAGCGCTTCATGGTGGCCGACTTTTCGGACCAGAGCGGACAGTTTTCGGTTCGTTGCTTTGATGAAGCCGTTGGCGGCCAGCTTGCGGAATGGGCCAGGGAGGCCGCCTGTCTTCTGCTGCACTGTGAAATGGACATGCGTCCCGGCGACGAGGTGCCAAGCTTCACCGTCAAGAGCGCGAAACCCTTGGCAAGCCTGACGAGCGTATCGCGCCTGAAAATGCAGTTGGACGTGACCAGGGAAAATGCCTTGTCCGAACTCGCACAGATAGTCGCCCCGCTTCAGGGCGGAAAAAGCGAACTGGTGATACGGACAAGGGCGTTGGATGACCGGTGGGTCCGGGTCAGCCTGGGACGTAGGTATCAGCTTGATGCATCGATGCTGGACAAGGTGAAGTCAATCGACGGCGTCGCAAATGTAGAGCTTGCACCTTTGGGGCCTGCTTTGGCATTGGTGCACTGAAGACTTGGATCGTCAGGAGAGAGCAATGCACGGGACCATGCAGGATTGGGACCTTCGGGTCACTCATTTGATCGACTATGCTGCACGAGAGCATGGCACCCGGGAAATCGTTACGCGCTGGTCCGACGGCCGTATTGAACGGACCAACTGGGCTGGCGTTGCCGCTGAGGCGCGCAAGCTCTCCCAGGCTTTCGCCGGATGGGGCCTGCAAAAGGGCGACCGGATTGCAACCTTTGCCATGAACCATCATCGCCATCTGGCCGCATGGTATGGTGCCATTGGTTTTGGCGGGGTCATCCATACGGTCAACATCAGGCTATTCGACGAAGACCTGATCTACATCATCAACCATGCCGAAGATAAAGTGTTGATGTACGATGCCGCTTTTCAGCCAATCATCGACCGACTGAAACCGCACCTGGAAACCGTCGAACATTTCATCATTTTCGATAGCGCGGAAAGCTATGACTCGCTCATGGCCGCCCATGACGGCAATTATGAATGGGCGACCGGCGACGAACGCGACCCCTGCATGCTTTGCTATACCAGCGGCACGACGGGCAATCCCAAAGGTGTATTGTACCAGCACCGATCGACGATGTTGCACGCGATGGCGGAAATTTCGCCATCGATTTTCGATCTGTCATGTCAGGCGGCGCTGCTGCCGATCGTGCCGATGTTTCATGCCGCAAGCTGGGGTCTGCCATTTGCGGGTGCAGCATCGGGTGTGAAGTTCGTGTTTTCTACGACCAATGAGGCGCCCGTCCTGCACAAGCTCATGCTGGAAGAGGGCATTACACATAGCGCGGGCGTCCCCACCGTGTGGCTC
>JACVCM010000153.1 GCA_016742125.1 Sphingomonadaceae bacterium
TCCGATACCCAGAAACCGAGGTAACTGGGCTTTTCGAACCACATACCGTCAGCTGCCGGGCCTGTTGCCCAGTTAGCCATCAAATAAAGGCCCAGACCCGGATTATAAACCACACTGGGCTGCCAGGCGTAGGGATGAACGAGCGTGTTAACCCAGCCGCTCGGGAACACATGAACCGGCCTGCGCTCGTCGATGCTTTTACTCCATTTGGCGGCGCCGACAGCATCCAACCCCGCGAAATACTCATAAGACGCCCGTTGCTCGAGGCGAGCGACCGGGACTCTGAACATCACCAGTTCATTCATGGTGCCTTCGGTATTTCCATTGGGGGCATAGACATAGGCGAAGCCATCACGATTATGTTCGTAATTTCGGCCCATCTGCAAAATCGACATCAGCGAGAAGGTTTCCTGATCTTCCTGAAAGAAGACCATGCTTTCACGCGATCGCTGCGCACCTGCTTCCCAAATGAGAGGCTCTGAGCCATCCTGATTGCGCCAGGTCACGCCGGAATCGCGTGATACGATCAGCTTCGCGCCCGCGAACCTTAAATCTTGCCAGGGTTTGCCATCGGGGTGACGAACAGGATGATTGAAAGTGCTTAAAAACTGATAGATATTATTATTCCTGGCCAGTGTCCCGAAGCCATAATAGCGATCGTCTCTGGATCCGGGCGTAAGCAGCGGATAACCACTTATCTCCGAAATTCCGGCAATGTCGGGCCTGTCTATGGAGTATAGTTTGCTGTTGTAAAATTGATCTGCATTTTGGTCCCACCCCGTCCCATCGCACAGGGCGACCAGCTGCCGATCATCCTGTGACCACGTCATGTAAAAATTGTCACCATATCCACCGAGCCGGTGAATAGTGTCATCCCTCAAGGCGACCGAAATATTTGCCAGTTTAGAATTTTCCGCCATGACGTCTAATCGCTCCCAACATATGCTTGCCCGAGATTCTGACTACCGGGCTGGAATAATTACATTTTCTTGAAGGTCTTGAACCAGGGTTTTCGTCGAAGACAGGATGACGACGACAAGCACCGGGATAAGGCAAAGCGGTGCCAGAAGAGCAAAACGCAACGCCTCGGTTCCGAGGCTTGGTGTCAACAAGTCGCTGATCAGGCCGACGCTGAACGGTCCGAGACCCATTCCCAATACCGACGTAGCGCAGATCATCACCGCGCCGGCCATTGCCCTCAAGCTGGGCTTTGTGACATTGAATAGCGCTCCGATCACCGGACCGGCCAGCAATCCCCAGAGCAGCTGCGTTGCACAGACGAGAAGCAGCGATCCAAATGCCGAAACAAGGAACAGCGACCCTGCCGCGACAGGAAGCACCAACGCCAGTGATACAGCGCCAATGCGCATCGGCAGAACGGGATCCCGTTTCGCGGTCTGGTTGGCCAAAAAGCCTCCGAGGAGCACGCCAATGGTGGACCCCAAGCCAAATGCCAGTCCGGGCGACAAGCCGGCCGTCGATACGCTGAACCCGAAAACCCGCGTGTACGCCATGGGCCACCACTGCAGCAGGCTGAATTGCACGAATCCGTTCAGCGCAAGGAACAGTACCAGCAGCCGATATGTGCGGCAGCGAAACAGTTCGCGCAGATTGTCGGCATAGGATCCATGCGCTTGGGGAGGCGCCGCCTCGAAACGTCCTCTCGGGGGTTCCCGCAAAGTCACTCGCACGATAAGTGCGAGTGCGATCCCGGGCAATCCGAGCGCTACAAATGCCCAGCGCCATCCCAGCATTTCACCGAGCCAACCTGCCAGGATAAAGCCGGCCATCGCCCCGAGAAGCTGCCCCGTCGTATGGATCGCGAAAATTCCCGCACGCCGTTCCGGGGGGAAATAGTCGCATATCAAAGATTGCGCCGGCGGCAGACCACCGGCTTCCCCGGCGCCGACGCCGACGCGGGCCATAAAAAGGTGCCAATAATGCTGTGCCGCACCGGACAGAGCTGTGGCCAAGCTCCAGACCGCGAGAGACAAGGCTATGATATCACGTCTGTTTCCGCGATCCGCCCAGCGCGCGATGGGGAGCGCGCAAAGGGCGTAGAACAATGCGAAGGCAAACCCAAGTAGCAGACCGAGCGCGCTATCTGAAATCTCCAGATCCTTTTGCACCAACGGTGCCAGGACAGCCAAGGCGCTCCGATCAATGTAATTGAATATATTGACGATCACCAACAGACCAATAACGTAACCTGAATATGCTGCTGAGGGCTGAAAATCAGACTGTTGCTCTCCGCTCACGTCCACCTCCCGCTTCATCTGCGTTGAAGTTATGTCATGTTTTTCAGAATGAGATGATAAATTATCAGTTGCGCCAGCATTTTGCGCGATGAATACGGATGCGAGGACAAGACGGCACAGGGAGGAGTGGCAGCGCCGCGATTGGTCTCGCTACGCCGCAAGAATTTTGAGATAGCGCTATTCGTTGATCATCGGCGATCATCATTAAGAATTCGGAGCCATTCATCAGCGAACTTCAATTGACCGGAATTTGCAAAGTGACACTTGTCGTACCGATCGCCGGGTAAAACTAAATCATTGGTATTAGGCCCTGCAAATATGCCTTCAGAAGGGTTCACTAGCTGTCTCTGAGCGATGGTCACGGCGTCATCGCTTTTCCATCCTTCGGGATGGATGCACTTGCTTGTAATCGAAACATATATTGGTGCTCGCACATTGACCTTTCGAAGGCTACGAGCGAAGCTCTCAAATCGGGTAACATAGGCCTCAGTGGAGGTCTTGCGAACAAGGTCCGCCTCGCCCTGATGCCACAGAACATGCGTAATCCTGTACTTACGCTGAGCAGATTTCACCGCCTTCAATAGCATGAGGTTCAAATCTCCACCCTGCTGCCATCGCTCAATCGCTGTAGCCCCGATACCAGAAGACAAGAGAATGACTTGGTCAAACTTTCCGGTTTCGATTAACTTGTCTGCGAGGATAGTCCAGCTCTCACCTGCTTTTCCATCTGCACCAATCAGAGGAGAAGCGGCAGAGAAACATTTTCCTTGGAAGAAGTTTAACACTTTAGCTGGGTATGAGGTTTTGAAAAGTGTCTCTCCGTAGTTGGCCGCATTACTTTGACCCGTAATCAAGAAAACTGCAGTATCAGGTGTCTGATTCGGGCAAGGCATTGCCTTTCTGCCTTCAGAGCTTAAAATTCTCCCAAATTTGTCTACCTTATAATTAATCTCATTGATTGCAAGAGATCCGTCATGAGAATGGCTAGGATATGATGTTATAAGAGACAGTATAATAGAGAAGTTTAAAATTTTCATCATAAATAATACCTAAAATCTAGCCAAGTGCGATCTTGAAGAAGCGCTAGAAATATCCGGTAGATGGATAGTCAGTTGAAAAATAATCCGCCATCAACGTTCAGTGACTGACCCGTAACCATGTCGCTGAGTGGCAGCGCGAAAAATAACACCGCGTTTCCGATATCGTCGGGAGTGAGTTCGTGTTTGAGCGCCCGACGCTCGATCATCCGCTGTTGCCAGGCTTCGCCGTCTTCGAAGAAGGCATCCGCCATGGACGTGAGAATGCTGCCCGGGCAAACTGCATTGACGTTGATGTCATCTCGTCCCATTTTCATTGCCAATCGCCGCGCATGTTGGTTATCGGCTCCCTTCAGGGCG
>JACVCM010000154.1 GCA_016742125.1 Sphingomonadaceae bacterium
CAAAGCCCATGCTCCATTTCTCCGAGTCCAACGTTTCACGGCACTCCAGGCGCAGACCAAACGCGAGAAAAACCACCGCACTGGATTAAGCGAACAACCATACGATTGGCGCAGTGATGCGCGCGAGGAGCTCCATCGGCCCCGCCACGATGACTGCGATCCGTTCTGGTGCAACAAGCGCAAACTGTTTTGGTACCAGTTCGCCAACGACAAGCGATGCATAGGTGGTCAGTGATATCACGACGCCGAAGCCCAGCATGTCGGACCAGTCTGCCGGTACGCCCAATGCGGCCAGTCGCTGTGCAATCGGTTCGCCCAGTGTCGAGCCTGAATAGGCGCCATTTATGATACCGATCAGCGTAATGCCGATCTGCACGGTCGAAAGGAACTTTCCGGGGTCGCGGGCAAGACGCAACGCGGCATTCGCCCCCCGCTTGCCGCCATCCGCCATCGCCTGCAACTTTGCCTGCCGCGCTGACACGATTGCCAGTTCTGACATCGCAAAGACCCCATTTACCGCGATCAGCACTAAAATGGTGGCAGCATCGAACCAGGGGAAGGGGCTGAGGGGTTCCATAGGAAGAATCGGCCCATGAAGGAAAAGCCAGTGTCTGGCAACAAAATGCAGACAATCGGGTTATCGTCAAAAGATGTAACCTGAGGGATGGATAATCGCCGGTTCATCTTTTGGCCCGTTAAATGGACGGGTCCATCAGGAAGGGTATGATTATGAAAAAGAACCAGATGATTTCGCTCGCGGTGGTGGCGGCGATGCTGCCGCTATCGGCGTGCGTCACAGATCCCGAAACCGGCGACCGGACGATATCGAAAGCCGCAATCGGCGGGGTTGGCGGTGCGCTGGGCGGTTATTTGCTTGGCGATCTGATTGGCGGACGCCGCGATCGCACTGAAAAGATTGTCGGCGCAGGGATAGGCGCTATCGCGGGCGCCGGCGTCGGTTATTATATGGACGAGCAGGAACGCAAATTGCGTCAGCAAACCGCTGGCACAGGCGTAAATGTCATCCGGGATGGCGACAATCTCGTTCTGGATATGCCATCGCAAGTGACATTCGCCGTCGACAGCTCGAACATCGAACCCAATTTTCGCACGACACTCGATCAGGTTGCTGCCACGCTCACGCAGTATGAAAAAACATATGTCGATGTGATGGGGCATACCGATTCCACGGGGTCGGATGCCTATAACCAGGCGCTGTCCGAACGCCGTGCATCATCGGTCGCGAACTATCTCAGCTCGCGCGGCGTGCAACAGGCGCGTCTCGCTACCAAAGGCTATGGTGAGAGCCAGCCCAAGGCCAGCAATCTGGATGAAGCTGGGCGTGCGGCCAACCGCCGCGTGGAAATCCGGCTTGTTCCGGTAACCGAAGGCTAAACCGGAACGCCTTGCAGTAATTTGGGCAGCGCGCCGCTTTCGCCCCGTGCCTCGGCCATGAAAAAGGCTTTGGCGGGACGGGTGCGCTGCACAATCCCCATGCCGAGGCGCCGGATTGCCGACGCCGTTTTACCTGGAATGGAAAACAGGCGGTTGAGGCTGTCGGTGGACATGGCGACAAGCAGCGTATCGACGCTCCGCCACCGGCTATAGCGATCAAGCAGCTGGGCATCGCCAAAATCGAGGCCCAGCCGCATTCCTTCTACCAGTACTTCAGTAAGAGCCGCGACATCGCGAAGTCCGAGATTGAGACCCTGGCCCGCAATGGGGTGAATACCATGTGCGCTGTCGCCGATCAGCACGAGGCGATCGGCCGTAATCGCGCCAGCATGATGGAAGCCAAGTTTATAGCTCGACAAAGGCGCTGCCAGCTCGACCGGACCCAGCATCCCCCCCATGTACGTCTCTAGTTCCGCCGCATATCCGCGCGGCGACATTTTGAGATAAGCGGCTGCGTCGGCTTCATGTACAGACCAGACAATGGCTGAACGGTGCCTGCCCTCTTCGGAATCGAGCATGGGCAGCACGGCAAATGGCCCGGATGGGTAGAAAATCTCATATGCGACATTGCCATGTGGTTTTTCGTGATAAATCACCCCGACCATCGCGTTATGTTGATATTGCCAATTGGCTATGCGTATCCCGGCCTCGTCGCGCGTTCGGCTTTGTCGACCTTCTGCGACGATGATCAGGTCGCCGCTAAGCTCCTTTCCATCGATCAATGTCACTCTGACGCCCGACGCATCGCGGCTTTTGGCTGCAATCGTCACGGGCATGTTGAGCTGGATGAGGTCGCTTGCCAATGCGGCCTCATATAAGGTGCGCCTCAAGAAGCGGTTTTCGAACATCTGCCCCAGAAACCCGTCATCGGCAGAGGGTACGAAATCCAGCGCACCGGGTTTCAAGCCGTCACTTACCCAGATCTGCTCTATTGGGCAGCCATTTCCCGCCAGCGCGGCGCCGAGGCCAATGGCTTCGAACATCTTCATGCTCGAACTCGATATCGCCGAGGTTCGGCCATCAAAACCCGGCGCAAGCATGGCCTGCTGGTCGGCGCGATCGACGACATGACTGGAAATCCCCTGGCTTGCGAGCGCCAGTGCCTGAGTCAGGCCGATCAACCCGCCGCCGATGATGATTACGTCCGCTCTGTTCGTCATATGACACATATGGCTGACTTCGCGACCGGGTTCAAAGGGGGATTTTGCCCGTAATGCTTGACGCCGAGTCCGGCGAAGGCGAAAAGGGCGTATTAACCCTGTAGGGCAGCATGTAATGGCGTCGCGCGTTTCGAAAATTACGTCCAAAACCAATATGGCGAACTGGCGCCAGATGATGCGCGCGTCGCTGATCCGCAGCGGCGCATTGATCGGCGCGGCTACGCTGGGAATGTTTGCAATCTTCTACGGGCTTTCGGTATTGAGCTATTCTCCCGCCGACGCCGCCTTCAACAGCTCTGCGGCCGGTGTTCAACACAATTGGATGGGCCAGTCCGGTGCCTATATGGGCGACGCTGCGCTGTTTCTGTTCGGTTTGCCGGCTATCTTCCTGTTACCGCTGATGCTTGTTTTCGCACGCCGTCTATGGCGTGATGTTCCGCAGCCCGAATGGAAACGGCAACTGGTCCAGTGCGTTTTCGGCATGCTGCTGATGGGTTTTGGCATGGCCTATTGGCAGCATGGCAGCGACATTGGCTTACCGGCAGGCTGGGGCGGAACGATAGCTCTTTTGGCAGACAGCGGTATCACGCCATTATTGAGCCGAATAGACGGGGGCCTCGGAACATTGGTCCGGGTGACGCTGATTTTTGCGAGCCTTCTGGGGGGGATCGCGCTGGTCGTGCGGTCGCTGCAACTGGAACGACCGCTGTTCCGCGTTTCGGCCATCCCGTTTCCCAAATCCCCTCGCTGGGCAGCTGACGACCTTGGGGCAATTGGCGACGATTCGACACCGCCAGTGGAAGCCAAGCCGCCGCGCAAGGTGATCGAGCCCGAAAATCGCAAGCCGCCGGTTATCGATGACCGCAACGCCGCACCGAAAAAGGCGGCATTCTCTACGGG
>JACVCM010000052.1 GCA_016742125.1 Sphingomonadaceae bacterium
GACAAGATCAGCGAGGACAGCGACAAGCGTTTGAGCCGCACCCGCCGTGTACCCGTCGGCGTGGTTGGCGGCATCGTGCCGTGGAATTTCCCGGTGCTGATGGCAGTGCAGAAAATTGTCCCCGCGCTTTTGTCAGGCTGCACGATGGTCCTGAAGCCATCGCCCTTCACGCCCCTCGCGACGTTGCGAATGGCCGAGCTGATTGCAGGCGTGTTTCCGCCGGGCGTGCTCAACATCATCACTGGCGGCGATGCGCTGGGGCCGATGCTGACCGCGCACCCCGATATCGACAAGATTACCTTCACCGGCTCGACGGCGACTGGCAAGCGGGTGATGGAATCGGCGTCGAAGGATCTGAAGCGCATCACGCTCGAACTGGGCGGCAATGACGCCGCCATCGTCCTGCCCGATGCCGATGTCGCCAAGGTCGCAGAAAAACTGTTCTGGGCGAGCTTCTATAATGCGGGCCAGGTCTGCATTGCGGCCAAGCGCATCTATATCCATGAGGATATTTACGACGATCTGTCCGCCGCCATTGCCGAATATGCGAAAGCGGTGAAAGTCGGCGACGGTGCCGAGCAGGGCACCGCGGTCGGACCGATCCAGAACAAGCAGCAGTATAATCGCGTTCTGGAACTCATTCAGGATGCGAAAGACAATGGGTACAAGTTCCTTGTCGGCGGCGACCACGACCCGTCGATCCCTGGCTATTTCGTCCCGGTTACCGTGCTCGACAATCCGCCCGAAGATGCACGCATCGTCGCGGAAGAACAATTCGGTCCGGTGATGCCGCTGATGAAGTTCGAGAAAATCGACGACGTCATCAGCCGAGCCAACGCCTCCGATTATGGTCTTGCGGGCTCGATCTGGACAAGCAATCCGGAGGCGGCAGTGGAGATTGCCGAACAGCTTGAAACCGGCACCGTGTGGATTAACGAGTCGATGCATCTTGCACCAAACGCGCCTTTCGCAGGACACAAGCAGTCCGGCTTCGGCGCAGAACTGGGCGAGGAAGGCTTGCTCGAATTTACCTATCCGCAGGTGATTACAATGGCGCGCGAGGCGGCTTAACCTGAATCCTCTCCATTTTGCAAAAATGGGGAGGTGGCAGTTGCGCAGCAACTGACGGAGGGGCTTTCGAGGTCAGAGGCCCCTCCGTCACGCTTCCGCTGCGCTCCAGCGCGCCACCTCCCCATCGCAAGTCGATGGGGAGGATAATCTCTGCCTTGACTCCCACTCTCCAAAGTTTAATCGTTCGATTAAATTCTATTGAGAGGAGTGCAACATGGTAGACGCCTATATCGTTGACGCGGTTCGTACCGCCGGGGGCCGACGTGGCGGAAAGCTGGCTGGGGTGCACCCGGTCGACCTCGGCGCAGCGGTGCTCGATGCCATCGCCGAGCGGAACGATTTCGACCCAGCGGCGATCGAGGACGTAATCATGGGCTGCGTCATGATGGGCGGCGAACAGGCGGGCGATGTCGGGCGCAATGCGGTGCTTGCGTCGAAACTGCCCAACTCGATCCCTTCGGTAAGCATCGACCGTCAGTGCGGCTCGTCGCAGCAGTCGATCCAGTTCGCCGCGCAGGGTGTGATGTCGGGAACGCAGGATATCGTGCTTGCAGCCGGCGTCGAAAGCATGACCCGCGTGCCCATGGGCTCGACCTCGATGCTGTTCAAGAAGGAAGGGCTTGGCACCTACAAGAGCCCGCGGCTGGAGGAGGCCTATCCCGGCATCATGTTCAGCCAGTTCATGGGCGCCGAAATGCTGGTGAAAAAGCATGGATTTTCCAAGGAGGATCTCGACCGGTTCGCGCTGGAATCGCACCAAAAGGCGAAAGCGGCTACCGAAGCGGGGGCTTTTGCCAAAGAGATTGTCGGCGTCGAAGTGGAAACGCCCGAAGGCAAGATCGTGCACAATAGCGACGAGGGCATCCGTCACGATGCCACGCTGGAAAGCATTTCGTCGGTAAAGCTATTGCAGGAAGGCGGCTCGATCACTGCCGCCAATGCCAGCCAGATTTGCGATGGATCTTCGGCTGTGCTGATCGTGTCTGAAAAGGCGCTTAAGGAACATGGCCTGACCCCGCGCGCACGGATCGTCAATCTGACGGTGACCGCAGGCGACCCCGTCATCATGCTCGAAGAGCCGCTTTTTGCCACCGACCGCGCGTTTCAGCGGTCGGGCATGAAGATCGAGGACATCGATGTTTACGAGGTCAATGAAGCCTTCGCGCCGGTGCCGCTCGCCTGGCTCAAACATGTTGGCGGTGACCGGTCGAAGATCAATGTTCATGGCGGTGCGATTGCTCTTGGGCATCCGCTGGGTGCGTCGGGCACGAAGCTGATGGCGACCTTGCTCAATGCGCTCGAAGCACGGGGCGGGAAATATGGCCTGCAGACCATGTGCGAAGGCGGCGGTCAGGCGAATGTGACGATTATCGAGCGGGTTTGAATATGGTTTCCTTTCCCGCAAGCGGGAGAGGAAAGATTAAGGAGAAAACACAAATGAAACTCGATTCCACCATCGCAGCCGTCGTTACCGGCGGCGCGTCGGGCCTTGGTGAAGCTACTGCCCGCGCGCTGGCCGCCAAGGGCGTCAAGGTCGCGATTTTTGACCTGCAGGCTGACAAGGGCGAAGCCGTCGCCGCCGAGATCGGTGGCATTTTCTGCGAGGTAAATGTCACCGACGATGACAGTGTCGATGCCGGATTCGCCAAGGCGCGCGCTGCGCATGGCCAGGAACGCATCCTCGTCAACTGCGCCGGAACCGGCAATGCGATCAAGACCGCCAGCCGCTCAAAGGAGGACGGCTCGATCAAGCATTTCCCTCTCGATGCCTTCAACCGAATTATCCAGATAAACTTGGTCGGCACCTTCCGCTGCATCGCCAAATCGGCGGCGGGAATGTTGACATTGGAGCCGCTCGAAGACGGCGAACGCGGCGCGATGGTCAACACCGCCTCGGTGGCGGCCGAAGACGGGCAGATGGGACAGGCGGCCTATTCGGCGTCGAAGGGCGGCGTGGTTGGCATGACGCTACCCATTGCCCGCGACCTGATGAGCGAGGGCATCCGCGTCAATACTATCCTGCCGGGCATTTTCAACACGCCCTTGATGAACGGCGCACCGCCGCAAGTAAAGGATGCACTGGCCGCCTCGGTGCCTTTTCCCAAGCGCCTCGGTCATCCGCACGAATATGCACAGGTCGCGCTGACCATGATTGAATGCGGCTATTTCAACGGCGAGCATGTGCGGGTGGACGGCGCAATCCGGATGGCGCCGCGCTGAGGCGATGAGCGACTTTACGCAAATCCTGTACGACGTCGCTGAGGGCATCGCGACGATCACGCTAAATCGCCCCGAAAAGATGAACGCCTTTACCGGCACGATGATGCAGGAAATGTGCGCGGCGTTCGATTCGATCGACGCCGATGATGATGTGCGGGTCGTGATTGTGACGGGCTCGGGCGACCGTGCTTTTTGCGCAGGCGCGGACCTTACGCCCGATGGCGGCGGGCAGGTTTTTGCCAGTGGCTCGGCGGTCGAATCGCTGTCCGATGAACGCGTTCGCGATTCGCGCGGGCGACTTACCTTGCGGATATTCCAGTGCAAGAAGCCCGTGATTGCGGCGGTCAACGGCGCGGCGGTGGGCATCGGCGCGACGATGCAGCTGGCGATGGATATCCGGCTTGCCAGCGACACTGCGCGCTTCGGCTTTGTCTTTGCGCGGCGCGGGATCGTGCCCGAGGCGGCGTCGAGCTGGTTCCTGCCGAAGATCGTCGGAATATCCCGGGCGCTCGAATGGTGCATGACCGGCCGCGTGTTCGATGCAGCAGAGGCGCTAAAGGGCGGGCTGGTGCGCTCGGTCCATCCGGCAGTTGAACTGCTCGCCGAAGCCACGATCCTCGCACGCGAAATTGCCGATAACACGTCGCCGGTGGCGGTCGCCATGACCCGCGCGATGCTGTGGCGGCTGTCCGCCGAAGAGCATCCGATGGACGCGCACCGCATCGACAGCCGCGCTATCTTTCGCCGTTCACGCTCAGGCGATGCAAAAGAGGGTATTGCGAGTTTCCTAGAGAAGCGCCAGGCCGATTATCCGGACAAAGTTTCCACAGACCTGCCAGACTTCTTCCCTTGGTGGGATGAACCTGTCTATAAGTGACGTTACGGCAAAGAGGGTAAGGGGAGCCATGGCATCAATCGCACAATTGGGCAGCGCGCCGGACAATGGTAATGCGCGCGATCAGCTGATCGAGGCGGCGAGCCAGATCATGCGCGAAGGCGATACGATCGACCTGTCGCTATCGGAACTGTCGATGCGCGCCGGCCTCAACAGCGCTCTGGTCAAATATTATTTCGGTAACAAGAACGGGCTGATGCTTGCGCTGCTCGATCGCGACATGGGGAATATTGTGCACAGCCTCGAAGCGCTGGTTGCCAAGGACATGGCCCCGGAGCAAAAGCTGCGCCTTCATATCGGCAAGGTCATCGATACCTATTATGCCTTTCCCTATCTCAATCGCCTGCTGATGCGAACCGTTCGTGATAGCGCCCCGGTCGAAGCCGCGCGGATTGCAGAGCTGTACCTGCGACCTATCGCCAAAGCCTATGACGACCTGATCAATGAAGGCATAAAGGCCGGCAAATTCCGCAAGATCGACCCGCAATTCTTTTATTTTACCGTCACGGGTGCGGCGGATCGCTTTTATTCATCACGGCTGGTGCTTCGGCATTGCTATAATCAGGACGATGTTTCGGAAAGCATGCGCGATGGCTATCGCGAGCATACGGTCGAACTGATCATGCGCGGGATTTTGGTTTAGTGCACCCTCTCTCCTTCAGGGGAGAGGAGCGAGACTTGGCAGCTTGATGCCTAGTCGCGGCGGAGAGGGGCTGACATTATACGCAAAGGCAGAACCCCTTGCCAACTTCGCCTAATTCCCCCGGACCAGGTCCGGGGTCACAAGGCTTCGTATCCCCCCTGAAGGAGAGAGGGGTTACATCCCCAAAGCCGCCCTGATCTCCGCACCATCGGCATCGAGTCCCGGCGGGTCGGCATAAACCGAAGCAGGGGTGCCGGCATAGTGCACCGGATGCCGCATCGAACGGTAGCGACCGATATCAGCAGCCTCGCGCTCCTCGAAAAAGCCCACATCGGTCAGATGCGGATCGACCAGCACATCGGCCATGCGGTTATATTTCATCGCCGGAATGTCATTCGCGGCGAGCAGCGCTAGCCATTCGTCGGTGGTACGCTCTGCCGTGACTTCCTCGATCAGTGCATAAAGCTCACCGGTATGCTTGGTCCGTTCCTGATAGGTCGAAAATCGCGGGTCTTCGAACACGCCCGGACGCCCGCCAAGTTCGAAGAACTTCGCCCACTGCCGGTCGTTATAGGGCACGATCGCGATAAAGCTGTCCTTGGTCGGATAGGGCCGCCGCCGTGGGTTCACCGAACGCGTATAGCCCATCCGTCCGTTACCCGGAATGAAGGTCTCGCCCCACAGATTTTCGACCATGTGGAACCAGGTAAAGCATTCGAACATCGGCACTTGCACGAACTGCCCGCCCTGGCCTCCGGCGCGCGCGAGCAGCGCGGCCATCGTCGCATTGGCGGCGAACAGTCCGCTCACCTTGTCGGCAACAAGGCTCGGCGAATAGGTCGGTCGCCCGCCATCGCGCTGTTCGGACAATGCAGCAAAGCCTGAGGCCGCCTGGATGAGGTCGTCATAAGCCTGCCGCTCGCCATAGGCTCCACCCGCGCCGAACCCGGCGCAATGGACATAGACGATATCGGGGTTGATCGCCTTGACCTGCTCATAACCAAAGCCGAGCCGCTCCATCCCCGCCATGCGGACATTGTGGATGAAAACGTCCGCCTCTTCCAGCAATGCCTCCAGCACCGCTTTGTCTTCTGGTTTCTTGATGTTGAGGTTGATCGCTTTCTTGTTGCGGTTGAGCGCGGCAAAGATCGGACCGTGCTCCTTGGTTGGCGAATCGCCCGCATGGCGCATCAGGTCGCCCGGCGTATTGCCCTCGCTATTCTCGATCTTGATGACTTCGGCGCCCAGATCTGCAAGGTTCACGGTCGCAAAAGGTCCGAGCACAACGGTTGCCATATCGACAACCTTGATGCCTTTGAGCGGCCCGACAGGCTCCTGTTCCCATTTCAGTTCTGGCCATGCCGCCATGATGCTCTCCTTTGTCCTTGCATCGCCGACTAGCATATTTAAGCGTGCAGTTAAGAACAAAATGGAAGGCAATCATGAGTGAATTCGATCCGGCCGCGCCGGTTATCATCGGCGTTGGTGAGGCAAGCCGCAGGACTGTGCCGGGCGACTGGCCATCACCGCGCGAACTGGCGGGTGCGGCGATCAAGGCTGCGTTGGCCGATACTGGCCAGCCCAAGGCTATCGTCGCCGCAACCGACACCATCGCCGCGATCCGCACGTTCGAGGATAGCGGCGTGTCGATGGGCACTGGCTCGCCCGACAATGTGCCGGAGGCTTTTGCCGCCGCAGGGGGTATCAGCGCGCAGCGCCTGATCTACGCCGATGTCGGAGGTCAAAGCCCGCAAGCGATGGTTCATCAGCTGGCGGGCGAAATTCGGCGCGGCGAAACAGGACTTGCGGTCATCGTCGCAGGCGAAGCGACCGGCACTGCGAAGCGGGCGCGCAAGGCAGGCACTGCGCTCGACTGGCGGTTGTCCTCTGACACGCCGTTTGAGGCCCAGCGGTCCGAATTTCCTATCCCCACTCGCCGCGAGATCCGGCACGGCATCGTCTCGATGCCGCTCGCCTATTCGCTGCTCGAAAATGCGCGGCGGCTCGAGCGGGGGCTAAGCCGCCATGACTATCTGGTCGAAATGGCGCGGCAAGGCGCTGCGGCTTCGGTCAAGTCACTGACCCGCGAACATGCGCAATTCCCGATGGCCTTCACTGCGGAGCAGCTCGTCGCCGAGCATGAAAGCGATTATCATATTACCGACATCTATCGCCGATGGCGCGTGGCGCAGGACGCAGTCGATCTGGGCGGTGCAATCATCCTGACCAGCGCGGGAAGGGCGCGAGATCTCGGCGTCGCGGAGGACAGGATGGTCTGGCTTGCCGGTGCCTCCGAAGCTGCAGAGCCGCCGCTGTCCGAACGCGATCATATCGCCAGTCCCGATGCTGTCGGCTTCACACTGCACGCCGCGCTCGATCAGGCCGGGTTCGCGCCCACCGATCTGGGGCCCGTCGATATTTATAGCTGCTTTCCGGTAGCAGTATCGGCCGCGGTCGATACGCTTGGGGACCCCGCACGGTCGCTGGGCGACTATACGCTCACCGGTGGCCTAGGGTTCTTCGGCGGTCCGGGAAATGGCTATACAATCTACGGTCTCGCCGCGATGGTGGAAGCACTTCGCAAGGACGGCTCGAAACCCGCTCTCGTCACCGCCAATGGCGGCGTGATGTCGAAGCAGGCGGTCGGCGTCTACACGGCGCGACAGCCCCCGCAGCCCTGGAATGGCGATGTGGTCAGGGGCTATGTGCCCAAAAGGATCGACGTCGACGATGCTCCACAGGGCAAGGGCCGTATCCTCACATATGCCCGGCCGGTGGCAAAGGGGGTCATGGGGGATGCGACGCTTATCGTCGAAATGGAAAGCGGCGCTCGGGCTTTGGCAGTGCTGGAGGATGTAGACGACATCGATCTCGGCGGATTGACTGTTGACGTAACGCCCGGCGAGAAGCGACATATGGCAAAGCTGATTGGATAATGTGTCGTTCAGACGAACATGCTATGCTGACCGCCTTAAGGAGAAACATCATGCGACCGATCATTCTCACCGCGTTCACCCTCCCGCTTTTGGCCTCCTGTGGCCAGATGGACAGCACACCCAAACCCCTGACCGAAAAGCAGGCCGCATTGCTGGCAAAGGAGCTGGACGGGAAAACTGCGGGCAAGCCTGTCAGCTGCATCAGCGATTTTCTCGGAACAAACGTCATTCGTGTCAGCGACGACATCCTTTTATATCGGGTTTCCGGCAATCTCGTATACAAGAATAATCTGCGGTCGAGCTGCCCCGGACTGGCGCGCGATGACGATATCATCGTGTCCGAACAGTTCAGCAGCCAGAAATGCCGGGGCGACCTCCTGCGGCTTGTGGATCGCACCAGCGGCATTTCCGGCCCGGTCTGCAGCCTCGGGGAGTTTGTGCCTTACCGCAAGGACAAGAGCGCCGGTTAATCGCCGGAAATCTCTCTCGGCGGTTGTTTGCAATCGCTTCTCATCGTCGAGTTTTGCCCTATCGAAGGCATTCGATGCGCCGCTCTCCCATAATGAAAAACTGGCTGATTGCGGCGTTCCTCATAGCCTCGCTGTTCGCCGGATATAGATGGCTGGACCGCCATCCACAGCATAATCCCGTTGCGCCGCTGCGACTGACCGACCCGACAGGATGGGCGACCGGGCAGAAAATTTCCGCTTTGGCAGGCAACTCCGATGCCTGCTTCGCCGTACTCGATAGCGACGCTGTAGACTATGAGCGCCTGCCAAGCGTCGGAACCGGTATCTGCCGCGCGAAGCAGCGCACGCAAGTCCGGGGCTGGCCGCCTGCGCCTGCTGCAATCTTGCCCGCTGGCGTCGCCCCATCATGTGCGGTCGGGGCGGGGCTTTTGCTCTGGCAACGTGACGTCGTGCAGCCGATGGCGCGGCTGCATCTTGGCCGCAGCGTCCGCACAATCGAGCATCTGGGCAGCTATAATTGCCGCAATATCCGGGGTGGTAGCAGGCCGAGCGAACATTCGACCGGCAATGCTATCGATATATCCGCTTTTGTCCTGAGCGACGGACGGCGCGTTACCCCGCTGGAACATTGGGATGTGCCCGATGGCCGCAGCGCGTTTTTGCGTGCGGTGCGTGACGGTGGCTGCGACTATTTCAGCACTGTACTATCGCCCGACTATAACGACGCGCACAAAGATCATTTTCATCTCGATCAGGCGCAGCGCCCGGGTGGCTGGTCGGCGTGCCGATAAGCTATCCCCGCTTGCGGCTGCGCCGTATCGCTGGCAAAGGGGCGGCTCCAAACCAACCAGAAAGCTTGCAATTCCAATGTCCGAGATGATCCGTGTCACCCTTCCCGATGGCTCTGCCCGAGAAGTCGCGCGCGGGACTACCCCGGCGGATATTGCGGCAGCCATCGGTCCCGGCCTGGCCAAGGCGGCGCTTGCCGCGCGCATCGATGGCGAGGTGCGCGATATCATGCGGCCGCTGGAGGCCGATACAAACCTTGCGCTGATCACGTCGAAGGACGAGGCGGAGGCGCTCGATCTGGCGCGACATGACTATGCGCATGTGCTGGCCGAAGCGGTGCAGGCCCTGTTTCCCGGCACACAGATTACCTTCGGCCCCTCAACCGATGACGGCTTTTATTATGACGTAATGGCGCCCGCCTCGCGCGGTCCGTTTACGCTGGATGACCTGCCGCTGATCGAGGAAAAGATGCGCGAGATCATCCGCGCCGACAAGCCGCTGCGCCGCGAAGTGGTGGGCCGCGATGCGTTGATCGATATCTGGAAAAAGGCCGGCGAAAATTTCAAGGCAGAGTGGGCGGCGGAGCTTCCCGAAGGAGAAGAGCTGTCTGTCTATTGGTCGGGCGACGACTGGATGGACATGTGCCGCGGACCGCATCTGGCCTCGACCGGAAAGCTCGACCCCGCTGCGTTCAAACTGACCCGCGTCGCCGGGGCCTATTGGCGCGGTGACCAGAATAATGCGCAGCTCTCACGCATCTACGGCACCGGCTGGCTGAACAAGAAGCAGCTCGATGCGCATCTTGTCCGTCTCGAAGAAGCCGCCAGGCGCGACCATCGCCGTCTGGGGCAGGACATGGACCTCTTCCATCTCCAGCAGGAGGCGCATGGGAGCGTTTTCTGGCACCCGCATGGTTTTACGATCTGGCGCAATCTCGAAGCCTATATGCGGCGCGCGGTCGATGCCACTGGCTATCAGGAAGTGAAAACCCCGCAGGTGATGGACGCCCGCCAATGGGAGCAATCGGGCCACTGGGGCAAATATCGCGAGAATATGTTCGTGATTCCCGACGAGGTGCCAAACACCGATGATGAGGGGCCGGTGATCAGCGGGGATGCCGACTGGATGGCGCTGAAGCCGATGAATTGCCCGGCGCATGTCCTGATTTTCCGGCAGGGTATCAAATCCTACCGCGATCTGCCGCTTCGCCTGTTCGAACATGGCTGCTGCCATCGCAACGAACCGCATGGTGCGCTCCACGGCCTGATGCGCGTGCGGCAGTTTACGCAGGACGATGCGCATATCTTCTGCCGCGAGGATCAGATTGTGCAGGAAGTGCAGGATTTTTGCGCGCTTGCCGACCGAATATATAAGGATTTCGGCTTTACCTATTCGATCAAGCTGGCGTTGCGCCCTGAAAAGCGGTTCGGCAGCGATGCCGATTGGGACAAGGCGGAAAACGAACTGCGCGATGCCGTGGTGCGCGCGGGGCTGGCTACGCAAGAATATGGCTGGGAAGAGCTGCCCGGAGAAGGCGCATTCTATGCGCCCAAGCTCGAATGGCATCTGACCGACGCAATCGGCCGCACCTGGCAGGTCGGTACGATCCAGTCCGACCGGGTGCTGCCCGAACGGCTCGACGCCAGCTATGTGGGCGAGGATGGCGCGCGCCACCGCCCCGTCATGCTCCACCGCGCGATTTTCGGAAGCTATGAACGCTTCATCGGCATCTTGATCGAACATTATGCCGGACGCTTCCCGACCTGGCTCGCCCCGGTGCAGGCGGTCGTCGCGACCATTGTCTCCGACGCAGACGTCTATGCCCGCGAGGTCGAGGCAAAGTTGAAAGCCGCCGGTATCCGGGTCGAGACCGATCTGCGTAACGAAAAGATCAACTACAAGGTGCGCGAGCACAGCCTTGCGAAGGTGCCGCACCTGCTGGTCGTCGGTATGCGCGAGGCAGAAGAGGGCAAAGTCGCCGTCCGCACGCTTGGTTCCGATGGTCAGCGTATCATGACGCTCGATGAAGCCATTGCGATGCTGACATCAGAGGCCACCCCGCCGGATTTGCGGAACTAGCTTGGCGCTAAATCCCGCCGATGCACTGGCTGGTATCGACCCGCTGTTGATGGCGGGTGCGGCGGCCATGACATTCGGCGCGGCCTATGTGCGCGGTCTGACCGGCTTTGGCATGGCGATCATATTGGTGCCCCTGTTGGGTATGATTGTGTCGCCGGGCGAAGCTGTGGTGCTGGGCATATTGCTGCAACTGCTGATCGGACCGGTGGGGCTTAAAATCATCTATGCCGATGCGCACCGGTCGAGCGCGCTGACCATCGCGGCTTATGCCATGATCGCCACACCGCTGGGTATCTGGCTGCTGGATCGCACGACGCCCGACGTTGCGAGGTTGCTGATTGCGCTCATTGCCATAGGCGCTTTTCTGTTGGTGCTGCTGCCACAACGCGGCGAACTGCGGCCCGGACCGAAAGAAACAGCCGCGACCGGCATTGCCTCGGGCATCCTGACAGGTTTCGCGGCCATGCCGGGGCCGCCAGTGGTGCCTTATTATCTGCGCCAACCCATCCCGCCTGCGGAAGCGCGCGCGTCGATGATGCTGGTGTTTTTCGCGACTGCTATTGCCGGGACGATTTCATCCTTCGCGCTCGGGCTTGCCAGCTGGCGGCTGCTTTGGCTATCCATCCTGCTCTTCCCCGCTGTCCTGTTTGGCAACTGGCTGGGTGCCAAATCCTTCGGAAAGGTCCCGGCTCCGTTGTGGCGCAGTTTTGTTGCGATTGTGCTTGGCGTTGCCGGGCTTTCAGCGGTGGTCAGGTTGTTCAACTGAAGACCTTACCAGCGCATTAACCATGATGTTTAGCCCTGCATTTCCCATCGATGGTTACATCTTCGGGGATGAGGGGACTTATCGCATCGCTATTGCTCGTTGCCGCGCCGGCCGCTGCGCTTAACGAAGGGCTGCAATGCGTGCCCTATGCGCGGGCGGTGTCGGGCGTCATAATCTATGGCGATGCACACACCTGGTGGGGTCAGGCCGAGGGCAGATATGACCGCGGCGACACGCCAAAGGTGGGCGCCGTGCTCGCGTTCCAGCCTTATGGCAATATGCGCCTCGGCCATGTCGCGGCGGTGCGGCGCGTGGTCGACGACCGGACGATCGTCATCAGCCATGCAAACTGGTCGACGATCGACGGTGTTCGCGGCCATATCGAGGAAGATGTCCGCGCGGTCGATGTATCTGAAGACAATGACTGGAGCCGGGTGCGCGTCTGGTACACGCCCAACCAGGCGCTGGGCAGCACCGAATGGCCGGTGCACGGTTTCATATATCCGAGGCAGAAGCGCGGCGAGAGCGAAGCGCGCAAGGCGGTGGCGATGCTGCTGAAAGACAGGGTATTGCCCACACTGCCCATTGCAGCGCCGGTGCGGATGGCGGAGGCTAGCAAGCCATTAGTTAAAACGCCACCAGCAAAGGCAGGCTTTGGCCTGTCGGTCGATTTCATGAAAGACATCGACCGTAAAGCAGCAAAAGAGACCAGACCCGCAGCCACCCCGGCCAAGACAGTGCGACTGGCCTCGGTCGAAAAGCTTATCACCAAACTGCCGAAAAGCTAAGCCTTACCGTCCAAACTTCCGTTGCGTCTTCCCATAACGCAGCTTCCGCGTCCCCGGCTTGCCTTCGGTCGCCCGTCCCTTGGGCGCCGCCACCTGCTGCTCGTGCGGCAATCCCAGCTCGGTCGCCTCCAGCGCGCGGATTTCGTCGCGCAGGCGGCCCGCTTCCTCGAATTCCAGGTCGGCGGCGGCGGCGCGCATCTTCTTTTCGAGGTCCTCGATATAGGCACGCAGATTGTGGCCGACGAGATTGTTGGCGCCATCCGCATCGATATCGACCAGCACGCCGTCCCTGCTCGCGGTATCAGCGACGATATTGTGGATATCGCGCTTGATAGTGGCCGGCGTGATGCCGTGGAGCGCATTATATTCGCGTTGCTTGTCGCGCCGCCGGTCGGTTTCGGCAATCGCGCGCTCCATGCTGCCGGTCATGCGGTCGGCGTAGAGGATGACGCGGCCGTCGACATTTCGCGCAGCGCGCCCGATGGTTTGGATGAGCGACGTTTCCGACCGCAAAAAGCCTTCCTTGTCCGCATCCAATATCGCCACCAGCCCGCATTCGGGAATGTCCAAGCCCTCGCGCAGCAGGTTGATGCCGACAAGCACATCATAGACGCCAAGCCGCAAATCGCGGATGAGCTCGATGCGCTCCAGCGTTTCGACGTCGCTGTGCATGTACCGCACGCGCAAGCCGGCCTCGTGCATGAACTCGGTCAGGTCCTCCGCCATCCGCTTGGTCAGCGTGGTGACCAACGTGCGATATCCGGCCTCTGCGGTCTTGCGGCATTCGTTGATGCAATCCTGCACCTGGTCCTCGACCGGCTTGATCTCGACCGGTGGGTCGATGAGGCCGGTGGGCCGGATCACCTGTTCGGCAAAGACGCCGCCCGATTGTTCCATCTCCCAACCGCCCGGCGTCGCCGAAACGCACACCGTTTGCGGGCGCATCACGTCCCATTCGTTAAAGCGCAAAGGCCGGTTGTCGATGCAGGAGGGCAGGCGGAAGCCATATTCGGCCAGCGTCAGCTTGCGCCTGTGGTCGCCCTTCGCCATCGCGCCGATTTGCGGCACCGTCTGGTGGCTTTCATCGACGAACAAAAGCGCGTTGTCGGGCAGATATTCGAACAAGGTGGGCGGCGGCTCGCCCGGCAGGCGCCCGGTCAGGAAGCGCGAATAATTCTCGATACCCGCGCAAGACCCCGTCGCCGCGATCATTTCCAGATCGAAATGCGTGCGCTGCTCCAGACGCTGTGCTTCCAGCAACTTGCCCTCGCCCACCAGCTCTTTCAGCCGCTCCTCCAGCTCGAACTTGATCGCCTGCGTCGCCTGCTTCATCGTCGGGCCGGGCGTCACATAGTGCGAGTTGGCATAAACGCGCACACTGTTCAGCTTTACCCCGGTCTTGCCGGTCAGCGGGTCGAACTCCGATATCTCCTCCACCTCGTCGCCAAAGAAGGAGATGCGCCACGCCATATCCTCATAATGCGACGGGAACAGCTCCAGATTGTCGCCGCGCACGCGGAAATTGCCGCGCGCAAAGGCGGTATCGTTGCGTTTATACTGCAGCGCGACCAGCTTGCGGATCAACTCGCGCTGGTCGACGCTCTCACCCTTCTTGATGTCGAAAATCATCGCCGAATAGGTCTCGACCGAGCCGATACCATAGAGGCAGGATACCGATGCGACGATCAGCACATCGTCCCGTTCAAGGAGTGCGCGGGTCGCCGAATGCCGCATCCGGTCGATGGCCTCGTTTACCGATGATTCCTTCTCGATATAGGTGTCGCTACGCGGGACATAGGCCTCGGGCTGGTAATAGTCATAGTAGCTGACGAAATATTCGACCGCATTGTCGGGGAAGAAGCTTTTGAACTCGCCATATAATTGCGCCGCGAGGATCTTGTTGGGCGCCAGCACCAGTGCGGGCCGCTGCAACTCCTCGATCACCTTCGCCATCGTAAAGGTCTTGCCCGATCCGGTCACGCCGAGCAGCACCTGGTTCTTCTCCCCCGTCAGCGCGGTATCGACCAGTTCGCGGATCGCCGTCGGCTGATCGCCTGCAGGTTGATAGTCGGAGACAATCTTGAACCGCCGCCCACCCTCCGCCTTGGGGGGACGATCGGGCTTGTGCGGGGTGAAGCTGCCAACCGTGTCAGGTTCTTCCAGCCCACGGCGGATAATGAGTTCAGCCATGTTCGCCATATGTGCTTTTTGGGGGTCGGGGGCAAGGGGTCGGTTTACAAAGAGGCGTGGAGCGACTCGTTTTCCAGCTTCATATGTTCCTTTTTTGTTCAAATCTCTTTCCTACACGCGCAGGATATGTTGTGTTGGATCCGGCACATAAGGAGTCGCAGCGTGACGATGGTTCCGCAAATGGAATATGGCGGTTTTCTGCGTTGCTAGGGTGGAAACTTAATGTCTCCTTCCGGATCGCCGCTCATCGCTGTTGCCTTTTGGCAGGCGCGGGGACAGAAAGACCACTCAACGATAATCCGGAGGGATATTGATGCGTAAACTTCTGATGCTCGGCGCTGCGGCGCTCGCGCTTTCGGCCTGTTCGAACAAGGGTGCCGATGCCGATGGCGATGGCAAGATTTCTGATGCCGAGGCCACGGCTGAAATGGGCAAGGGCGGCGCGATGGCGATGAAGCCCGGCCAGTGGGAGGTGAAGATCAGCTTCGACAAGATCGAGGCACCGGGCGTGCCCGCCAATCTCCAGGGCAAGATGAAGGAGGAGATGGGCAAGGGCATGACCCAGCAAAGCTGCCTGACGCAGGAACAGGTGGACAAGCCCGGTGGCGATTTCTTTGGCGCGCCCGCCGAAGCCAATTGCACCTTTGAAGAACTGGCCCGCTCCGGCAATTCGATGAAGGTCGCGATGTCGTGCAAGCCCGGCGGCAACATGGTGGTGAAGAGCAAGATGGACGGCAAGTTCGCTGCCGAAACCTATACGATGAACATCGAGCAGGCGACCGAAGGCACCCCGATGGGCGCGGTCAAGATGACCGGCAAGATCGAGGGCAAGCGCGTTGGGGATTGCCCCGCATGAACCGCCCCTGGGTCGCAACAGGGGTGGGGATTTTGGCCCTCGCACTCACATCATGCTCTGACAACAGCGCCGACAGGGATGGCAATGGCATCATCGACGCCGATGAGCGCGCTGCCGAGATGGACTACGACGCCTTCATCCCGATGAAAGCCGGACAATGGGAAACGAAATTTGTCTTCACCGACATCGACGTGCCCTCGCTCGGCAAGGCGCAGAAACAGGAGATCATGGACGAGGTGGCCAAGAGCGCATCGAACCGCAGCTGCCTTTCGGAAGCAGAGGCGAAAAAGCCCGGCGCGGATTTCTTTGGCGGCGATGGCGCCGACAAATGCGTCTACAAGGCGTTCGACGTGTCGGGCCAGAATGTCCGCATGAAATTGTCGTGCGGCATGGACGGCATGGGCAGCGTGGACATGGAATTGAAAGGTGTGATGGGAGAGACCGAGTTCAACTATGAAAGCCAGGTCGATGTCCGCCTGCCGCTTATCGGCAAGGTCAAGATGAAGGGCAACGCGCTCGGCAAACATGTCGGTGCATGTCCGGCGGCATGAGGTTCGCGGTAACCCTTTTGATGGCTTTGGTGCTGACCGGCTGCGCTGCATCGCCGCCGCCCGGGGCGAGTGCCCCGGCGGCCATTCGGCCAGCCAATGTCAAGGTAGACTTTACCGCGCACAAGATCCGCACCGACTTCGTTCGCGGCGATGCCGGGGTCGCGGGGCGGCCGGTGAGGATAGACGATCCGGTGCGGGTTGCATCGATATCGAAGCTGGTGGTGGCGCTGGGCGCGATGCGGCTGGCGCAGGACGGACGGATCGATCTCGACCGCGATGTCGGCCTCTATCTAGGTTGGCCGGTCCGCAATCCTGCCTTTCCCGACACGCCGGTGACGATGCGGCAACTGCTCTCGCATCGCAGCGGGCTGCGCGACAAGATCGATTATATCGTACCGCTCGACGGGGATTTGTCGAAGGTGATGGCCAATCCCGAAGCATGGGAAGCGCGATATCCGCCAGGGGCCTATTTTAGTTACGCCAATATCAACTCACCGCTCATCGCCGCAGTGATGGAGGCGGCGACGGGTGAGAGGTTCGACCGGTTGATGGCGCGGCTGGTGCTCGAACCGCTGAAGCTCGACGCCTGCTATAATTGGGGCGCGGGGTGCAGTGACGGACGGCGGGCGGAGGCGGTGACCCTGCTCCGCCCCAATGGCGACCTCGCCCGCGATGCGGCAATGAAGGGGCCAGATCGCTGCGCGGTCTATCCGGCGAGCGACGGCAGCTGCGATGTGGAGAAGCTCTACCGGCTCGGCCGCAATGGGTCGGCGTTCAGCCCGCAGGGGGGGTTGCGCATTTCGGCACGCGATCTGGCGAAAATCGGGCGGGTGATGCTGAGCGAAGGCGCGCCATTGTTGTCGAAAATGACCTTTGCCGAAATGATCGGCCCGGTCTGGACCTTCAACGGCAGCAATGGCGACGACGACAAGGGGTATTTCAAGGCCTACGGCCTAGGTGTTCACTGGCTTGATGACGGGAAGGGCGGGCAGTGGATCGGCCATGTAGGGGAGGCCTACAGTTTGCGCGCCGGTTTCTGGGTGAACCGCAAGGCGGGCAAGGGTTTCGTCCGCTACGCGACCATGGTGGATGAGTTCGCAGCCGTCGGCCATTGCTTCGAGAATTGCCCGTGATAAGTTGCATCTTGCAACGAATCATCTGCGGGAGAGAAATATGATCGGCTATATCACCCTCGGTTCGAACGACCTGCCGCGCGCACGGGCCTTTTACAGCGAATTGCTTGACACCATCGGTGGCAAGAAGCTGATGGACTTCGAAGAGAATTTCACGCTGTATGGCGTCTCGATGGACAAGCCCGGCATTGCCGTCACCAGGCCCTATAATGGCGAAGCGGCGACGCCCGGCAATGGCAATATGGCCGCGCTGGTGATGGCAGAGCGTGCCCAGGTCGACGCACTGCACGCCAAGGCGCTCGAACTGGGCGGCAGTTGCGAAGGGCCTCCGGGTTTGCGTGGCGAGGAAGGGCCGATGGCCTTTTATGCTGCCTATTTCCGTGATCCGGAAGGCAACAAGCTTTGCGTCTTCCGCATGGGACCCGCCTGATTTGGCCCGAAAGCAGCGCGACTATTTCGAGGCGGAAGACGAAGCCGTCCAGCCGGATATATTCTGCTGGCTGTGCAGCCGTCCGATGGGCGGGGTGACCGAATGGCACCATCCGGTCCCGAAAAGCAGGGGTGGGCGCGAGCGGCAGCCGGTGCATCCGATCTGCCACCGGACTATCCATGCCAACTTCACCAACAGCGATCTTGAAAAGCGCTATGCAACGCCCGAGGCGTTGCTGGCGCATGAGGAAATCGGGCGGTTCGTGGCGTGGATCGCCAGCAAACCGCCCGACTTTAACGCGCCTACCAAGGACCGGCGTTAGCGTTCATCCGCGGTCGAAGAAATCGACTGCCCCGGTGTCCAGATCATAATAGGCACCGACGACCTTCACCTTCCCGTTTTTCAGCGGTTCGGCGAGAATCGGGTCGGATGTTTCCCGGAGCCCCCGGACGACGTGGCGCACATTCATGTGGATGGCATGGTCCACCAGATCCGTTTTTGTGCCCATATTTGCCCGCGCGTCGATCACCGCCGGCAGGATTGGTTGCACCATGCGGGTCAACGAAGGCGGCAACTGGCCGTTGTCGGTTACCAACTTGGTTGCCGCATCAACCGCTCCGCACCGTTCATGGCCCAGCACGACAATCAGGGGGGTACCCAGCGCGGCAACGGCATAGGCAATGGAGCCATAGCCGGCATCATCCACATAATTGCCTGCCGTGCGGACAATGAAGAGCTCGCCAAGCCCTCCGCCAAACAGATGCTCCGGACCGACGCGCGAATCGGCGCAGCCTACAAGAACGGCAAAAGGTGACTGGCTCTTGGCGATTTCCAGACGTCTCTTCGTCGAGATGTCGGCGACCGGATTCTGGTCGGACACAAAACGACGATTGCCCTCGATCAACTTGGCGAGTGCCCGATCGGCCGTCATGGCGACCTTGTCCGTTGCCTTGCTCTCGGCGGCCATGGCCGGACCTGCAGATGCAACCATCGCGGCTCCCGCAGTCAGGGCGGTGAGGCCGAGCATTGTCCTGCGGTCGGTTGCAGAAAATTCTACACTCATGGAAGGTTCTCCTGTTGATTGTTGGGGGTTGGAACAAGTGCAGGTATCGCTTCGTTCCGGGTTTTCCAGAGCGAGAAGGCGATACCGCCGAGGATCAGCGCGAATGTTACGCCAAGGCTTAGCACCGGCGGGAATTTGTCACCGTCCATCAGGAAGTCGGAGACAAAGATCTTCGCCCCGATGAACACCAGCACCAGCGCCAGCGCATATTTGAGATAGTGGAACCGGTGCACCATCGCCGCGAGTGCAAAGTAGAGAGCACGAAGTCCGAGAATCGCCATGATGTTGGACGTATAGACGATGAACGTATCCGTGGTGATCGCGAAAATTGCCGGAACCGAGTCCACCGCAAACACCAGGTCGGCAAGATTGATGACAACAAGCGCCAGAAACAAGGGCGTCGCCGCGCGCACCATCTTGCCGGTCCTGTCATCGGGCACCATCACGAAGAATTTTTCACCATGCAGTTCCTTCGTGACCCGCATGTGGGTCGAGATATATTTGACCACGGGGTTCTTGGAAATATCCGGCTCATGGTCGGTCGCCCAGAGCATCCGGATACCTGTCGCAATCAGGAAAGCAGCGAAGATGTAGAGTACCCAGTAATATTCCTGCACAATCGCCGCGCCCGCTGCGATCATCAGGCCGCGCAGGATGATCACCGCGATGATACCCCAGAGCAGCGCTCGATACTGATATTTCCTCGGGATCGCAAAGAAGGTGAAAATCAGGCTGATCACAAAGACATTGTCGATCGACAGCGCCTTTTCGATGAAGAAGCCCGTATAATATTTCATGCCCATGTCGGCGCCTTTCTGGAGCCAGACCCAGACGCCGAAGGCCAGCGCGATGCTGATGTAGAAAGCCGAAAGTTTGAGGCTCTCGCCGATGCCCATCTCGCGATCTTCCTTGTGCAATATGCCAAGGTCGAAGGCGGTCAGCGCGACGACGATGCCGATAAAGGCCATCCAGAACCAGACCGGCGTTCCAAGCCAGTCCATCATCAAGAATTCCATATCTGTTTCCCTGTTTTACGCGTCTCAAAAAGCACCGCATGGTTGCCCATGCGGTGCGGGGAGAGGGCTTATGTGCTAGATTTTCCGGAGACGCAGGCGTTTGCCGAATGTTTTGGCCGCGCTGTGGGCCAGTCGGTCTTTGACCGCGAGCTTCAGCCTCTTGAGCTTCTGGATACGGAAGACATCCGGCCATCGCCGCGCCCTTTCGGCACGCAGCTGCGCATCGAGTTTCTGGTGATATTGCATCAAGCGAAATACCGTGAAGGTCATTGCTTCATCCTCTTTTGAACATTGTTGGTTCAATCGGATGCCCGGTGCAGGGGTATGGCAGCGTTTCGGGGGTTTGGGGGAGGAACCGCCAAGCCATGCACCGGATACATCCGATGCGGCCGACATCACGTTCCTTCGTAAGAAGCGAGCGTCAGAGGGGCCCGGTCCGCCCAAACCATATGCCGCGATTCGTGGCTTATTTCAAGACTGAATTTATCAATAAGTCGCGACTTATCGTTTTAATCTCTCAATAGGTCGTTGATCGCCGTCTTCGCACGGGTTTGGGCATCCACGCGCTTGACGATGACAGCGCAGGATAGGCTGGGGCCGGGGCTGCCATCGGGGAGCGGTTTGCCGGGCAGCGATCCCGGCACAACGACCGAATAGGCCGGAACGCGGCCAACGAAAATTTCCCCGGTTGCCCGATCGACAATCCTGCTGGTCGAGCTGATAAAGACGCCCATCGAGAGCACTGCGCCCTCTTCGACAATCACGCCTTCGACGACTTCGGACCGTGCACCGATAAAGCAGTTATCCTCAATAATGACCGGCCCGGCCTGCAGAGGTTCCAGGACCCCGCCAATGCCGACGCCGCCCGACAAATGGACATTCCTGCCGATTTGCGCGCAACTGCCGACCGTCGTCCAGGTGTCGACCATGGTGCCTTCGTCGACACGCGCGCCGATATTTACGAAACTGGGCATGAGCACGACATTGCGACCGATGAAGCTCCCGCGCCGTGCCACCGCGCCAGGGACGACGCGAAAGCCCGCGTCACGGAACCGGTTCTCGCCCCAGCCGGCGAATTTGGACGGCACCTTGTCATAGGCAGGCGCACCCGAAGCACCACCATCGACAATGACATTGTCGTTCAATCGGAACGAAAGCAGCACCGCCTTTTTCAGCCATTGGTTGACCTTCCACTCGCCGCCGCGCTTTTCAGCAACGCGCAACGAACCGTCGTCCAGACCGGCAAGCGCCTCCTCGACGGCGTCGCGTACCTCACCCTTTGTGGCGCTGCTCACGGTATCGCGCACGTCCCACGCTGTGGCGATAATGCTGGAAAGCTGTTCGGTCATGCGGCTCTTTCAAGGCTATGGAGTCCGACCAGCCAGTCGGTCAGGTCGGCAATTTCATGGTCGATATGGTTTGCGTGTTCGCCGCTATCAGCTTCGCCTGCATGTTTCACCCAAATTGTTGTCATGCCCAATGCCTTGGCAGGAACCAGATTGTGCGCTGTGTCTTCGACAAAAAGTGCGCTGGATGGGGTGACGGTAAGTTCGCGACAAAATGCGTCGTAGCTTGCCGGGTCGGGCTTGGGCACGTGTTGCATCCGATGGATATCGAAAATATCCTCGAAAAGATCGTCGAGACCGCGCGCTGTCAATACCCGTTCGGCATAGGGCAGGTCGGCATTGGTCAGTATCAACTTGCGCCCCGGCAACGCCGAAATTCGTGCTCGCAAGGTTGCGCGGGGTTTCAGCAAGCCGAGATCGACATCGTGCACGAAATCGAGATAGCTATGTGGATCGACGGCATGTTCGGCCATCAAGCCTCCCAATGTCGTGCCATATTTGCGCCAATACCGGTATCGGATATCGTGCGCTTCTGCTGCTTCGACGTTGAAATAGTCCTGCACAAACAAGGCGATACGATCACGCACCTGCGACATGATATTGGCCTCGGGTGTGTAAAGTGTGAGGTCGAGGTCGAAAATCCATGTGTCGATATGTGCAAATGCCCGGTTCATCCAACCCGCCTAACCATCTATTCAGCATAGCTCAACAGTTGGTGGTAACGTTAAGTATTGGGAAAGCGAACGGGAGATAATATGCCTTTCGATATGGGGAAGGGTCGCGCCACAATGATTTCTGCCACCGATAGCCGCAAAATTGCCATTGGCAGTTCCGTCATCTTCGCGCTGGCACTTTCGGCCTGTGGTGGCGGGGGTGGCGGGGGCGGGAATTTTTCACCCCCGGGGCCTCCCCCGCCACCCCCCGTTTTTTGTCCGCCGCTCC
>JACVCM010000155.1 GCA_016742125.1 Sphingomonadaceae bacterium
CATCGCGTTGCAGATGCTGCCGGTGGTGGTTTTGCGCGACGCCCGGTTGGGCTGAAACATCGCCTGACATTTCGGGCAGGCGGCGTTGCGTTCGATCCACGCATGCCAGCGGCCGTCCACAACATCGGTTCCGCTGATTTCCAGCGACCAGTCCCCGGCAGGAGCCATCGGTCGCAGGACAAGGGCAATCAAGTTATCGCCATTATTGGGATCGCTCAACCGATGATAGACACGCGCCAGCTCCTGCCCTTGCGCATCCAGCAGCGGTGCGCTCGTGCCGGGTTCGGCAGATACTGTCGAACCATCGGGTCCAATTGCCTGGGCGACAAAGCGGTCCGCGCCTTTGTACCAGAGCTCCACCGTGGCTGTATGCGTGTCGCTGCGCGGCAGGTTGAAGGGCAGTTTTGCGGTCCGTGCCTCGCGCAGGCGACCTTCCATATGCACGTTACGCGAATAGTAATTGCCGGTGCTCTGCACGACGACGGTACCGGGGCGGTTCACGATCAGCCAGTCGATGGCCCGTTCGATCAGCAGAGTCCCGTCATGCGGCCCGGCGTGACGTCCGATGCTCATATTGATGGCAACCGGCTTGTCGCCGACACTGCGGATAATGAAATCGATAGCTTCCAGAAGATCGATGGAATTACCGAGATCGCCCAGACCGGGGCCGAGATGAACGAAGATCAGATCGGCCTCGGGGGCGATTCCCGATGGACCGCCTGCCCGTCCGTTGCCTGCAGCAATGCCGAGGACATGCGTCCCATGCGATGGTGCCGAAGAAGCGGAGGGGATATAGTCGAGCGCTGCGAAAGGGTCGGTTTCGGCGAGCGCGCGGTTGATGGCCGCTCGCGAATATATGCGCCCATAGCCATAAGGTGCCGGTCGACCCTGCGCCCGCTGGTCCCAGATCGCCAGTAATCGGGTACGCCCCTTGGCGTCGCGAAAATCGGGATGCGCAAAATCGACACCCCAGTCGATCACGGCGACGACAGTTCCGCGACCGGTTTCGGCGAGTGCCTCGGGGCGTCTGACGTCGCTGTCGACCGGACTGGGATCGGCTTCACTCAGCCCTGGCTCGACCGGTGGAGGGCGGTCGGCAAAGACCGGTCCCGCCTCGCCCGCGTAGACCCGCGGTGCTTTCAGGCTGGCGACCGCGGGATGGCCATGGATGGCGCCGAGCGTGCCACGCAACGCGCGCCCCGTTGCGACGTCTCCAAAATGCGCAACGAGACGCAACTGACGGGGCGGAGCCTGCCCAGGCTGCAGCCGGACGATGACAGAGACCTCATCATCCGGCCTTCCTGCGGCGATAAGTTCGAGCAGCCCGGGGTCCATCGCACGCTCTCCCCGGTCCTGATTCAGCTTTTGGTCGTGCCGCCCGACGCTTTTGCAGCCGCCGCCTTGGCTTCGTCGGCAGACACCTTTGCCGCATCGGCGGACGCCTTTGCATTTGCTTCAGAAGCGCCGGCAGCGGCCGCCGCGACCTTGGCAGCGTCAACCGCAGCCTTGGCTTCATCGACTGCGCTTGCTGCGGGCTTCGGCTTCACACCATCCTTTGGGGCCATCGATCTGGCGGCAACAATCGCCAATACCGGATTGCCCATAAAATAGGATATGATGCTTAACCTGCCGATGTTCTCACGCGGCACACCCGCCTGCTTTCCGGCAAACCGCCCGACGGCGAGGCTCATAACATTCTGACTTGGCATGACATGCCTCCTTCAAAATTGGATCCGGATCAGTCGCTCAAGGCCATGACCATCATCATGGTCATCATCATGTTATTGTCGCTGCTTCCGCCAGTCGTCCCGGAGCCACCGAGCATCCCGCCGTAGAGGAGAACGGGGAGCATCTTCGAGAATTTGTCGTCCCCGCCGCCCAGCAACGGCATGATCATGGCGATCTGCCGCGATTCATCGAGGCCTTTCTTCAGGTCGGTTGTTTCCTTCTTCCGGATCGCGATTTCTTTCTTCAGCGCCGTGCTGATGCTTCCGACCTCGCGTTCGGTAGCCCTGGTGCGACCGTCAAGCGTCTTGATCGCTGTCGCATTGGTTGCGATCCGGCCGTCGAGCCGCTTTGCGGTCGCATCCAGTTCCGCTTTCGTGGCAAAACCCGACTTGGGCGGTTGGACGGTGGCGTTTCCGCGCGGTGGCAACCGAAGAGACGGGCGGAACGCACCGCCGGGCCGTCTGCGAAATACACGCTCGTCGCTCTCGCCTTCATCGAATTCATCGAACTCAAAATCGCTTTCGAAAAGGCCTTCGAAATCGGCCTCAAATGCTGTTTCCATCATCTACTTTCTCCTGCATTCAACCTTTGAAACATTTAGTGGCAATGCTTGCTGGCATCGCGCACCGGTGACTGCGTTCCGAAAAGTTCGGCACGCATTTCGGGATCGGGGCGCATCATTCCGGGTCGACCGCGGCCGCGACAGCCAAGGCAGCTCGAATCTTCGCCCCAACAAATTCCACAGGCCCCCAGCGCAGCGGCAAGGCGGCTCAGTCTGACCGACGCAACCCGGCCGGCTTCGTGCAGCTGCCGCGCGATGCGGGTCATCTTCGTCAACCGCGCTTCAGAGGCGTCCAGCCGCTCGCTCAACTCCGCGATCAGATTGTCACGGTCGTCGGGCACACTGTCGTCATTCGAAGGCTCGCCACGTTGCGCCTGCATCAACTGCATCAACATTGCCATGCGTGGGTCGCCTGCCGCCAATTCTTGCATCAGTTGTGCCGGATCGGAAGGCATCCCACCGGGGCTTAGGGCGGCGGCTTCAAACACGCTCGGCTTCCCAGACTTCGTCGCTTTCGTCGAAATCGGCGCGGTCCCAGTCTTCGCTGTCCCAATCCTCGCTATCCCAGTCCTCAGCACCGAAATCCTCGTCATACTCGTCCCACGTCGCTTCACCGGTGGGAAAATAGGGATCGGCCGGGCTGATCTGCACATTGACCGGCGCCGATCTGTTCATCCAGATCGATGGCGTCAGCGCCAACAGGGTCAACAGCGCGTCGGTGCGTCCTTCCGCATCCTCCGGATCGATACCGAAAGCCTCCGCCGCCAGTTCGGCATATTCGGGCGTTGCCTCACCAGCACCTTCCGCTTCTGCGGCTTCGTGCGCGGCGCGTCCCGCAACATTGCTCAGCGCGGACAACATCTGGCTGACCGGTACCTGCTGTCCGCCAACCGATACGTTCGGGCGACCTGCAGCACCCAAGAGCGATGACAACAAGGACTGCATCAATTCAGGCCGCGCCAGCAGGCCGGCCAGCATATTTGCCGCTCCGCCGCCGCTGCCCCTGGCTGCCTGCATTCCGCCCAGGGCGCGCTGCCCGCCTGCCGTGCCGCCAAGGGCACCTGAGGCGATCGACGCGAGCGAACCGGCCGCGCCACCGGCGCCGCCCCCGCGAATGGACGACACGAGG
>JACVCM010000156.1 GCA_016742125.1 Sphingomonadaceae bacterium
GGCAGGGGCATTGGCTGGGTTGATCAAAAGCGCATTGGCCTGCGTCAGGGGATGAAGCATGCCGCTATCCTGTTTCGCAAATACCGATATCAAGCCATTTTCCACAACCGCCCGCCAATAGTCCGTCCTGGCACCTCCTGCGGGCAAGTCATGTGCAACAGTTGCTGCTAGCGTTTCCGGAAATGGCAATTTGCTACCCGCCAGATGGCGGACGAGCGGGAGCAAAAACAGTAAGGCAGTCACAAAGGCGGACGAAGGATTGCCTGGCAGTCCCAACACCGTCGTTCGGCCCAGTCGCCCAGCCATAACAGGTTTGCCGGGACGCATTGCAACCTTCCAGAAGTCGATTTCGGCACCTACATTGCGCAGCGCCTGTTGCACCAGATCATGGTCGCCCACCGACGCGCCCCCGCTGGTCACGATAATGTCGAAGCTGTCACAGCTCCGTAAAGCCGCCTCCAGATCGGCAAGATTGTCACGAACAATGCCCTTGTCTTCAACCGAGCAAGGCAGGCCGGCAAGCATGGCCCCAAGCATGACATTATTCGATGAGGGGATATGCGCCGGGTCGCAGGGATCACCAGGCGGGAGCAGTTCGTCGCCCGATGCTATGATTGCGACTTTTGGTCCGCGGCCTACCTTCACCGAACCGTAGCCCGCCATTGCCGCCGCAGCGACCGCCCCGGCGTGAAGACGATCGCCAGCTTTAAGTAGGACATCGCCCTCGCAAAAATCTCCTGCTTTCCGGCGAATGTGAGAGCCGGACGTGGGAGGGCCTTCACCAGCGAGCGTCATCATGCCGCCATCGCGCGCGGCTTCTTCCTGCACAAGAATGGCATTGCACCCCGGTGGCACATGCGCGCCGGTGAAGATGCGTACGGCTTCACCTGAACCTACGGCGCGGCCAAAAGGTCGCCCTGCTGCGCTCTCGCCGATCATCCGCCAGGGTCCGGGCATATCCTCAAAGCGGATCGCGTAGCCGTCCATAGCCGAAAGATCGGCTGCGGGCTGTGTGCGACGCGCGATAACATTTTCGGCAAGATAATGGCCAGCAGCACTTGCAAGAGGAAGTTCTACGGCGGCAGTCGGCGAAGCCAGCGTCAGAAGGCGCGCTTGCGCTTCGTCAACCGAAATCACGCGTACCAATCTCCGGATTTGCCGCCGCTTTTCGAAAGCAGCCGGATTCCTGAAATAACCATGCCTTTGTCGACAGCCTTCGCCATGTCGTAAATGGTCAGGAGTGCGACCGACACCGCAGTCATTGCTTCCATTTCGACACCCGTCTGGCCGGTCAGGCGGACGATCGCCGTGACGCGGATACCCCCATCTTCAAATGTGAAATCAACCGACACTTTGGATAGCATCAACGGATGGCAGAGCGGGATCAGCTCTGGAGTCTTTTTGGCTGCCATGATGCCAGCGATCCGTGCGGTGGCGAGAACATCGCCTTTTTGCGCGCTACCGCTGCGGATGGCAGTCAGGGCCTCGGCAGACATGGAAATGCTGCCCTCGGCAACCGCCTCCCGCACAGTGTCCGCCTTGGCTGACACATCGACCATATGCGCTGCGCCGCTGCCGTCGAGATGGGTGAGTTTCGTCATGCGCCGGTCAATAACATCCGCGTGGCTTTTTCAAGATCCTGCTGGCGCATCAGGCTTTCGCCGACGAGGAATGTTTGCACGCCGGCCTTTGCCACCCGGTTGCAGTCGGCGTTGGTCGAAATGCCGCTCTCGCAAACCAGCAACACGTCATCCGGCGCCATGGCCGCCAACCGTTCAGTGGTGGCGAGATCAACCTCGAACGTTTTCAGATTGCGATTGTTGACGCCGACCAGCTTCGACTTGAGCCTCGACAATGCCCGCTCCATCTCCGCCTCATCGTGAACCTCAACCAGGACATCAAGGCCTTCGGCATTCGCCGCTTCCTCGATTTCGGTCATTGCCACATCATCAAGCGCCGCAACTATTATCAAAATCGCATCCGCGCCCATCGCCCGTGCCTCGGCACATTGCCACGGATCGACCATGAAATCCTTGCGGATGACGGGCAGGTCGCAGGCGGCGCGTGCTGCGACAAGATAATCCTCATGCCCTTGAAAATATGGCGCATCGGTAAGCACGGACAGGCATGTCGCGCCACCTGCCTGATAAGCGGAGGCATGTGCAGGTGGATCGAAGTCGGCGCGGATCAGACCCTTGGACGGACTGGCCTTTTTGATTTCTGCGATTAGCGCAAACCCGCTTTGCGCTTTTGCGCGGAGTGCGGCCTCGAAGCCGCGCGCGGGTGAGGGGGTCGGCCAGTGCGCCAAGCCCAAGGGTTTGCGCGCTTCGACTTCGGTCCGTTTGCGGGCGCATATCTCGGCGAGTTTGTCGGTCATCAATAGGCTATCCAGCATTTCAGCAATGCTTTGGCCAGCCCTTTGTCGATTGCCTCAGCAGCGTCCTCAACCCCGCTCTGCCAATCATTCGCGTCCCCTGCAACTATCAATGCTGCGGCGGCGTTAAGGAGCACGGCATCGCGATAGGGCCCGGATTCGCCGTCGAGCAACCGGGTCAGGGCGGCGGCGTTATAGGTGGCGTCTCCGCCCCTTAATGCTTCGATCGGGTGAGCCGGAAGACTTGCGGTTTCGGGCGTGATGCGTTCGACGGCCCGGTGTAGCCGAATGACGCTACTTGGCCCTGATATCGACAGCTCATCCAGTGGTTCGTCGCCTGCGACCAACATGGCGTCCTCATAACCCAACAGCTCCAGCGCTCCTGCATATACTGGCATGAAGTCAGGTCGTGCGACCCCAATAAGTTGCCGTTTGACGCACGCCGGGTTGGCAGCGGGACCGGTCAGGTTGAAGATCGTGCGCTTGCCTATGGCCTTGCGGATCGGGGCAAGCGGTCCAAGTGCCGGGTGGTGCTTCTGCGCAAAAAGAAAACAAATTCCGAGGTCGGCAAGCGTTGCCTCTGCGGCTTCACTCGCGCGGTCGAGGTTGAGGCCGAGCGCCTCCAGCGTATCCGCCGCGCCTGCCTTCGATGAAGCCGCGCGATTGCCGTGCTTTGCAACCGGCACCTCGCAGGCGGCGACCACAATCGCGACAGCGGTCGAGATATTGAGGCTGTGGCTGCCGTCGCCGCCGGTCCCACACACGTCGATCGCTCCATCGGGTGCCTTGATGGCAATCATCCGCTTGCGCATCTCGCGCACAGCCGCAGCGATTTCGATACTGGTTTCGTCGCGTTCGGACATGACGGTCAGGAAATGCTGGATATCCTCGGGAGCGGCCTTTCCATCGAGAATATCAGCGAAGGCTCCGGCAGCGAGCTCGGCAGTGAGCGTAGCGGAGGCGTCGGGGAGGGCGGTCATATCCGCTCCCTCACCGTCATCCCCGCAATCCGCATGAAGTTCGCCAGCATGGCATGGCCATGTTC
>JACVCM010000053.1:0-10311 GCA_016742125.1 Sphingomonadaceae bacterium
CGTATATTCCTCTGTGCCCATGCCGAGGAAGCCGCCAAAAGTCATCACGGCATAGCTGACGCGGCCATCGCGCTTGCCGCTCATCAGGTGCGATATCGTCCCGAGCCGATCACCACTGCGATTGTAGACAACGGTGCCATCGACCTTGTCCGACGAAATAAGGTCGGTATGGCCGCTGGTGCCCGAACGATTGATCAGATCCTGTTCCACGAAATATCTCCATTATTGTTGGGGGTATTAAAGGAACGGACAGGTGGGGTGGGAGTTCCGGAAAATCACACTCGGCTTGTCGCATTCCTCAAACATGGAACATGATGGACGCCATCTGCGTTGTGTCAGAAACCAAGGCGGAGGCCCCATGACCGATATCTTTTCCATCCTGAAATCAGACCATAATCTGCACCGTGAGATGCTTGCCAAAATCGCGGAAACCAGTGGCGATACGAAGGAGAGAAGGGATCTGTTCGAAGCCTTTCGAATCGAAGTCTCGGCCCATGCCGCGGCGGAAGAACAGTCGCTCTATGCAACCATGCTGGCCGATCCGGACCTGCAAGACGATGGCCGTCATTCTGTTGCCGAGCACAAGGAAATCGACGATCTACTGGGCGAATTGCAGGACACCGACATGGCCAGCGGTGCATGGGTCGCCAAATTCAAGGAAATGCGGCACCGGTACGAACATCATATCGACGAAGAAGAGGACGAGATGTTCCCTGCCGCACAAAAGGAATTCAGCAAAGCGCAGGCGGAGAAGTTGGGAGCGACATTCGGCCGTCGCAAGCCCAAAGAACTGGAAGTTGCCGAGGCGAGCGATAACGGCAGCGACAAGGATTGAGAAGCTCGCGCGGCCTAAAATGAGGCATTACGATCCGTCTGCGATCGGTCACATGCTCCTGCGGTCATACTGTCTCCGATCGGCCTTGCGCCGCTCGGGTCCAGTATAGTTCCGGTCTTGCGAAACCCGCCGGTCACCTTCTCGCCGACTGCTTTTCGTCCTTCTATCATCCTGCCGGTCAGCCATACATACCCCACAGTAAAAGCGTCGTGACACTATTTTACAAAAGTTAATATAACTTTTGTACTAGCGTGGGGTCCGTGATCTAGGTCACGCCATGCTCGAACGGCTGGATAGGGAGGAAGGGGCTGCCACTGGTCTGTTTAGGTAATCCGATTCTGTCAGTCGAACAGTTCCTGGAGGAACGACTTTTTCCGCTTCTTATAGGGATAGGGCTTGCCGAAGCCCTGGTGATGGCTGAAATCCTGCGGCGTGTAGTCGGGCGCAGCATGGGTGGGAGCTTGCGGTCTTCGCGGCGCCATCTCTGCGGCGCTTCGCTCGATAATTTTGTCGAGTTCCCCACGATCCAGCCATACGCCACGGCATTGCGGGCAATAGTCGATCTCGACGCCCTGCCGGTCGCTCATCGCCAAGGGGGTTTTACAAACGGGGCACGGCATACCAGCAGCTGCAGTCACAAGTTCGCTCCTTCACATCGAATGAACGGTCCGACATCGCAGTTGTTCCAACCATAAACGCGTTCCAGCAACCAGAGGCACCCGGCCCGTACCCGAGAATTGGGAACGGAGGTCAGCCAATCAAGGTTCCGCGTTAATTGAGGATGGCGCCCGTCATCCACATCAGGGACAACACCACAATGGCCAGAAACAGCGAAATCGCCAGAACATAGCGCACGCCCTGATTTTTGATCCCGCCGCTGGCCTCTTCCTCTGTCACATCAATTTGATCGCCGTCCTTGTGCATGTTGCGACTCCTTTTTCCCAGTCTGTCAGCACGATAGCTGATAATGGAATAACAGAATATCGCCCGCCATGTTAGGGGATTTTGCGAAACGGCCAGTCGGTGGCGCCGCCAACCCACAGTGCAAGCCAGATGATGACGGGTTGGAGAGCCAGTCTTGGGCCATGGTACGACCAACCAAGATCGGTCCCGCTGATGACAATGTCATTGATCGCGTGGTTGAAATTGGCTGGCCAGACGCACAGGGCGTATAAAGCGAGACCGATACCGGCTGCTTTTCGAAACCGTGGTAGCATCAGGCCGATCGCACCAGCTATCTCGGCGACCCCCGTGAATGCAACGACGGCGTCCGGAAAGGGAACCCAATCTGGCGTGATCGCGACAAAACCGGGAGGCGAAGCAAGATGCAGAATCCCCGCACCACCATAGAAAATTGCCAGCAACATTCTGAGAGCAGTTCTCCACATGCTCGACTTGTCGCCTAACCCGTTGCAATTTGCAACGATGTCAGTAAGCTTCGTACCGGAGCGTGGAGAGTGAACGAATGGCGCAGGCGGAAACAGTCGTAGATGTGCTGATTGTCGGAGCCGGATTGTCCGGTATCGGTGCGGCCGCCCATCTTACGATGCAGTGCCCCACCAAAACTTATGCAATCATTGAGCAGCGGGCAGATATGGGTGGGACCTGGGACCTGTTCCGCTATCCCGGCATCCGCTCGGATTCGGACATGCACACGCTGGGCTACCGCTTCAAGCCCTGGCTGCATGAAAAGACCATCGCCGACGGTCCGGCGATCTGGGACTATGTTCACGAAACAGCTGAAGAATATGGTATCAAGCCGCATATCCATTTCGGCCATCGTGCGATAACGGCCAACTGGTCGAGTGTTGAGGCACGTTGGCATGTGACCGCACGGGCAGTCGATGGCGGGCCTGACCGATATTTCGCTGCACGCTTTCTGTTCATGTGCTCGGGCTATTATGATTACGATCAGGGCTATCGCCCCGACTTCCCCGGCGAGAAGGACTTCAAGGGTCAAATTGTACACCCGCAGCACTGGCCCGAAGGCCTCGATTACGCGGGCAAAAAGGTTGTGGTGATCGGCTCCGGCGCAACTGCGGTGACCATAGTTCCCGTCATGGCGCAGGAAGGTGCGCATGTCACAATGCTCCAGCGGTCGCCGACATATATGGTGTCTCGCCCGGCCATCGACCCCTTTTCAAGATTCGTCCGCAAGATTCTCCCTGAAAAGCTGGCCTATGCGCTGACGCGCTTTCGCAATATCAATATGCAGCGCTTTACCTATTTTTATGCGCGCAAGAATCCGGAGAAGCTGGGCCAGAAGCTGATTGACATGGCGCGCGCCGAACTACCGGCGAGCGTTGATATCGACAAGCATTTCGTGCCCCGATACGGTCCGTGGGAGCAGCGTCTTTGTCTCATTCCCGACAGCGATATGTTCAAGGCGATTTCGGAAGGGAAAGCGAACGTCGTCACCGACCATATCGACCATTTCGATGCAACCGGCATCAAGCTCAAATCGGGTGAGCATCTCAACGCTGATATAATCGTTACTGCAACTGGCCTTAACCTTGTGACTATGGGCAAGACCGTGATCAGCCTGGATGGCAAGCCAGTTAACTTCGCTGATCATTTCAACTACAAGGGCGTGATGTACAACGATATTCCCAACCTTGCGAGCGTGTTCGGTTATATCAATGCCTCATGGACTTTGAAGACCGATATTGTCGCCGATTATGTCTGCCGCTTACTCTGGAAGATGGATGACAAAAATGCGCTGGTGGCAACGCCTGTGCTCGACGATCCCGACATGCCGCGATTGCCCTTTGTTTCCGATTTCAGTTCGGGCTATTTCGCCCGCTCGTTTGATAAGTTACCGAAAAACGGCAATCGCCACCCTTGGCGGGTCCTCCAGAATTATGCTGCGGAGAAGAAGATACTAACGCAGGATCCTGTCGATGACGGGATCATGGTGTTTTCGAGACCCAGGGCAGCCAAATCGGTCGATCAGGCAGAGGAGACGTTGCTGGCCGCAGAGTGAGTTTCCTTTAAGCATCCCCGTCCCGCACCGTGGCCGCCACACGCCGTGTTTCGATGACCGGTTCCGGCGCGATGATATGGGTGCGGCGCTTCACGACCCAGATTAGCAAAGCAAGACCGAGTAAGGCCATAAGCGCGAGACCGGCCATGCCCCAACTCAGGAAATTCTGCATTTGCCGGGCATGGGCAAGCAGGGGGGGGGGCCTTTGTGCAACCGTGACATCCCAATATTCGACTTCGAATATGCCCCCTGCAGGGCGATATAGCCGCACATTTGACGTGACCCACCGATCATTTTGGCGCGCCGCAAATATAACAGTGACCTCATCCTTGCTGGGTCCGAGCATTTCTGGTTTGGGCTGGTATACTGCCGGAACCAAGGGCGGCGATTTTTTCAGAAGCGCCGACATTTCAGCAAATTGGAGGCGGCTGTCGTCGACAAAATCGGCAGTCATCAATTTTTCAGCTGCCGCCTGATCTCCATTGCGAGCAGCCTCCAGAAACAGATTGCTCGTCAAAGCTACGTCTTCGGGAAGCCGCACTGCCGTAACTGCTTGGCGGTCGCAGGCCGCCATCACGAAGACTGCCAGTATAAGAAAAATTCTTGGCATTTCCGAAATTTCTCCCGCTTTGGCCCAATTCCCGCTATCGCGGCGATCATGCGTTATGACGATTTGATCCAGCCTGACAACGGGCAAGCTGCAATCCCGGTACATTTAGTCGACAAGGTAGGCTTTGATGGTTGGCTGTCGACCCAATCCGACGCGGTGCGTGGTGCGGTGCGTGCACAGAAGTTCGAAGCGAGCGCCAACGATATTGCAATTTTGCCGGGCGAAAAGCCAGGCGACTGGGCGGCGGTTGCGGGAGTTGCGGATGCGGCAAAGCTCTCGGTCTGGAATCTGGCAAAAGCTGCAGACGCGTTGCCTGAGGGTATTTATAGGTTGATCGACGCGGATGCGGGCGAGGCGATGCTGGGCTGGATGCTAGGGCAATATCGCTATCAGGAATATCTGAGCGAGCCGAAAGTGACCGGTGCGCGGGTGTTGCTGGTGAAGGAACCGGGCCGCATTCAAAGCACGGCGTTGCAAGCCACGGCGACAGCGCTGGTGCGCGACCTGGTAAACCGCCCTGCCGCGGACTGTGGCCCGAACGCGCTTGAGTCCGAGGCCAAGCGCATTGCCAAGGCGCACAAAGCCGAGGTTACAGTAACCAGCGGCGAAGCGCTAGAAAGCGGTTATCCGTTGATCCATGCCGTCGGAAAGGCGGCGATGCGAGAGCATACGCCACGCTTGATCGAGATCGAATGGGGCGACCCACGACACGCCAGGGTTGCAATTGTGGGTAAGGGCATCACCTTCGACAGCGGCGGGCTCGATATAAAACCTGCCAGCGGCATGCGGATCATGAAAAAGGATATGGGCGGCGCTGCACATGCGCTGGCGCTGGCCGAATTGATTATGGCGTCGCATTTGCCCGTTCGGTTGCACTTGCTGATTGCGGCTGCCGAGAACAGCATATCGGGCAATGCCTTCCGACCGGGCGATGTGATCAGGAGCCGCCAGGGGATCACGGTCGAAATTGATAACACCGATGCCGAAGGGCGGCTGGTGCTGGCGGACGCCTTGACCAAGGCGGTTGAGGACGGTGCCGGACTTATCGTCGATTTCGCGACGCTTACAGGGGCAGCGCGTGTCGCACTGGGGCCGGATTTGCCTGCAATGTTCACCAATGACGACGGCGTTGCCGATGCTCTGCTTCATGCGTCGAAATCGGCCAATGATCCACTTTGGCGCATGCCGCTTTGGGGGCCTTATTCTGATATGCTCGACAGCGATATTGCCGACACATCTAATAGCGGCGGGGCTTTTGCGGGCGCGGTCACAGCCGCGCTTTTCATGCAGAAATTCGTACCCGACGAAGTGCCGTGGGTGCATCTGGACACCTTCGCCTGGCGTCCCACGAGTAAGCCGGGGCGACCCAAGGGCGGCGAGGCGCTGGGCCTGCGCGCGGTATTTCGTTATTTGACGGAAACTTATCCGGCGCGCTAAGGGCAATTTAAGCAATTCCGTCGCACCAGCGAAGGCTGGTGCCTATCTCGCGTTACGGTTTAGGCGGACAGGCGTGATGGACCCCAGCCTGCGCTGGGGTGACGATAGGGTAGGGGTTAGAATTTGGCAGAAGGCCAACTTAAAGCAGGCGAACGGCCTATCTACAAACTGACAGGGCATAGCCTGGTCGGCGATAAGCGCACGACACCGATCCGTGGCGACCTTGCGGACATCAGCCTCGCGGGCAAATTGTTTGCGCCGCATTATGCAGTGCCGATGCTGCGCACAGGAATAGCGCCGGTCACCGAAATCCACGCGGAACCGCATCTCTCCTCCATGCCCGTCAGTGCGCTGATGCACGGCGAGGAGTTTGCGGTGCTCGACGTGGCCGGCGAATGGGCGTGGGGCTATTGCCTTCATGACAATTATCTGGGTTATCTGCGCTTCGCCGATCTTGGCGATGATTTCGATGCGACGCATATCGTCAGCGCGCCTGCAACCTTGCTGACGGCCGCTCCGACGACAAAATCGCCGGTGCTGGCACGCTATCCCATGGGCGCGCAGTTGGAATGTGGCGGCCTGAGCGAGTGCGGCAAATATCTTGGCTGTGAAAACGGTTTCGTTCCCTTGGTGCATCTGTCCGAAATCGGAAAGGTCGAGGGTTCGCCCGCTGATCTGGCAGAGCAGTTGCTCGGCACCCCCTATAGCTGGGGCGGACGCAGCGGCGATGCGATCGACTGTTCGGGGCTGGTGCAACTGGTATTCGGGCTTAAGGGCGTATCCGCCCCACGCGATGCCGATATGCAGCAGGCGGATTTTGGCGAGGAATTGGCAGAAGGTGAAGCATTGCAACGCGGCGATCTGGTGTTCTTCCCCGGTCATGTCGGGATCATGGCGGATGGCCAGAATATCATCCACGCCAATGGCACCGCGATGGCGGTGAGTGTGGAACCGCTGGCGGATGCTGCTGCACGGTTTGCCGAGTATGAGGTGCCGGTGCTGGCACGGAAAAGGGTTGGGTTGTGACTAAGATTGCAGTCCAAACCCCCTCTCCCCTTGCGCGAGAGGGTAGGGAGAGGGGTCGTGTCGCGTCTGCGACACAAAAGACTCTGCAACCTTTCAGCACAGCAATGCGTTCTTTGGGCGACTTGCCGTTGCCCGCACCCTCTCCAACTCCGACTAGGCAGCAAGCTGCCAAGTCTCCATATCCTCTCCCGTCAAGGGAGAGGAGATGTCCTACATGACCCACTCTGTCTTCATCGACGGAGCCGCCGGGACCACCGGCCTCGAAATCGCCGACCGGCTAGCGGGGCGCGCTGAATTCGCGCTCATCACGCTCGATGAAGAAAAGCGCAAGGACGCAAACGCCCGCCGCGAGGCGCTGAACGATGCCGATTTCGTCATCCTTTGCCTCCCCGACGATGCCGCGAAGGAAGCGGTGGCGATGACCACGTCGAACCACACGCGCATCATCGACGCCTCGACCGCGCACCGCGTCGACCCGCATTGGGCCTATGGCTTTCCGGAATATCGCAAAGGCCAGCATGAGCGCATCGCAAATGCGCGGCTGGTCAGCAATCCGGGTTGCTACCCGACCGGCTTCCTCGCTCTTGTCGCGCCCCTCGTCGCGGCGAAGCTGATCCCCGATGACTGGCCCTATACGGTGAACGCGGTGTCGGGCTATTCGGGTGGAGGCAAGGCGCTGATCGAGCGGTTCGAGGAAGGCGAGGGCGCGGATATCGGCTTTCGCGCCTATGGCCTCGATCTCGATCACAAGCATGTGCCGGAGATGCAGCGGCATGCAGGGCTAAGCCTCGCGCCGATATTCTCCCCCGCCGTGGTCAAGGCCTTTCGCGGGATGATGGTCGAAATCCCGCTGCCGATCTCGGTCATGCCGGGCAGCGACAGTCCGGAAGAAATGCGTGCGGCGCTCACCGAGCATTATGCAGGATCGAAGGTCGTCCGCGTGCATCAGGAAATGGCCCCGTCGGAACTGCTGATCCTCAACACGCAGGAACCGAGCGACGCGCTGGACCTCTATATTATGGGCAGCCCCAAAGGCGACCAGGTCCGTCTGATGGCGATGCTCGACAATCTCGGCAAAGGCGCGAGCGGCGCGGCGGTGCAGAATTTGAACATCATGGCGGGGTTGGATGAGACGTTGGGATTGCGGTTAGAAATTGCCAAGCAGTTGCCATGAAACCGAAAATCGCCATCGGATTGACGACATACTTAGATATTTCTTTGCCCGAATTTGGCGTGAAGCTGTTTAACGCTTATCACATGGCGTCAGCTAAAATCGTGCCTACCAAAGTTAATGTCTGGGGCCGAGCATATGATGTCGCAACTGCCTCAGAGTTTAGCCGCCATTGGGCTACCAACGCCCAATCTCGACTTGTAGAAGATCGTGGCAAGGGTAGGCTGATAGAAAAGAGCGATTTTCTAATTGGCTGTGAATGGAGGCATGTTGGTCAGCCGACTGGAGAAGGTCGCGTCGATTTTCGCCCTTTAGATGACCTAGCGCGGTCGAATACTATATTGATCGACCATAGTTTTGCTTCTCGAGTCGATTGGTCGCTGCTTTTCCAAAAGCTAGTCGAGATATTCCAACCGTCATATGGCATGCTGCACTTGTTTACAGCGCACGAGATCGACAGTCTTGCCGTGCGATCTGAGCGCTTCGAAAATTTTGATCGGGCTTTCGGAGGAGAGGAGTATTTTGTCAGTTGGAGAACAAATTCCGGCGATTGGCGAAAGCCGGATAAGTGGCAGCTAGATGAACGGCGGCAATATCGGTATTTGCCAGAACTCTCATGGGCAAATTTTCTCGGGAGAGAATTTACCGGGCAATATGACAAGAAGTTTCTGAGCGAGCATGCTGCCAATCCGCGCATTATGCAGAACGGTTTGTATTTCGAAACTACAGGCAATTTGTCGGATGTCGCTAACGACTACCAAGCTTATGTGCAGTCGCGCCGAATTTTAAAATCTGCCTTTCGGCCTGACTTCTTCCGCCGTCAGAATCCGAGTTACTAGCCTTCTCAATAAGGCGGCTTGTCAAACCCCTTCGGGCTGGCCGTGAATATCTCGCAGCCGTCTTCGGTGATGCCGATGCTATGCTCGAACTGCGCCGACAGGCTGCGATCGCGTGTGACCGCCGTCCAGCCGTCGTCGAGCACCTTGCCATGCGGTTTGCCGATATTGATCATGGGTTCGATAGTAAAGATCATGCCGGGGCGGAGCTGCGGGCCGGTACCGGGGCGGCCGACATGGACGATTTCGGGGGCGTCGTGGAACAGCTGGCCGAGGCCGTGTCCGCAAAAGTCGCGGACCACGCCATAGCGGTGCTTTTCCGCGTGGCTCTGGATCGCCCAGCCGATGTCGCCGACATGGTTGCCGGGTTTCGCTGCCTCGATGCCCAGCATCAGGCATTCATGAGTCACATCGACCAGCCGCTTGGCCTTCATGGGCACATCGCCGACCAGAAACATGCGGCTGGTGTCGCCGTGCCAGCCATCGACGATCGGCGTCACATCGATATTGACGATGTCGCCGTCGCGCAATTTCTTGTCCGATGGGATGCCGTGGCAAATGACATGGTTGATGCTCGTGCAGCAACTATGCGTATAGCCGCGATAACCCAATGTCGCCGGAATGCCACCGCCGCGCAGCATCATTTCGCGAACGATATCGTCGATTTCCTGCGTGCTGACACCGGGCACGACATGCGGCACGAGCGCGTCGAGTATCTCGGCGGCAAGGCGCCCCGCCTTGCGCATCCCTTCGAAGCCTTCGGCCCCGTGCAGTTTGATAACGCCGTCGCGGGCCTGGGTGGCCTCGGCGGGCGTGACGCTGACATATTGATCCATATTTGCGAATATAGGCGAACAATCGCCGCTTTGCGAGGGGGCATATTGTGTTAAGGCGACAGCGATGACCGAATCCCGCATCTACACCGCCGCGCTCGTGATTATCGGCGACGAGATACTGTCCGGCCGCACCCAAGACAAGAATGTCAGCCAGATTGCACTATGGCTCAATATTCAGGGGATTCGGCTCAAGGAAGTCCGTGTCGTTCCCGACGATATGGATGCCATTATCGAGGCGGTAAATGCCTTACGGGCGCGCAATGATTATCTCTTCACCACCGGCGGGATCGGGCCGACGCACGACGATATCACCGTGGATGCGATCGCTGCAGCACTGGGTGTCGAGGTTGTCATCCACCCTGAGGCAAGCGCGGTGTTGCACAAATATTATGAAACACGTGGCGGCATCAACCCTGGTCGGCTGCGGATGGCGCGCGTGCCTGACGGCGCAGACCTGATCCCCAACAAGATGTCGGGCGCACCGGGTATCCGGCATGGCAATATCTTCATCATGGCCGGCGTGCCCCACATTACGGCAGGTATGCTCCCCGCCCTGTACACGTGCACGGGGGGGGCG
>JACVCM010000053.1:10321-21770 GCA_016742125.1 Sphingomonadaceae bacterium
ATTACGGCAGGTATGCTCGACGCGCTGACCGGGCAACTGGAGGGCGGCGCGCCGCTCTTGTCCCACCAGATCGGCTGCTGGGTGGCGGAGAGCGAGGTTGCCAAGCTGCTCGCCGACACCGAAAAGCATCATGAAGGATGCCAGATCGGCAGCTACCCCTTTTTCCGCGAGGGCAGGGTGGGCGCCAATTTCGTCATCCGTACGACCGATCCGCACTTGCTGAACGAATGCACCGAGGCATTGAAAATGGGCCTGCGTGGTCTAGGCTATGAAAGCGTCGATGGTGGAATTTAGGCAGCGTTCCATCGTTTCATTCATCTGCGGTCAAGCCGCACACCCGATATTAGGACGGTAATGCGCAAAATCTTACCTGCTCTCGCCCTTGCGGTTCTGCTGCTGTCCACTTCGGCCTACGCCCAGACATCTGCGCCCGTTGTCGCGACCAGCGCGAAGCCAGTCAAGCAACCCTGGCTCTACGAGGGCAGCGACGTCCCTGTCGATGACAGCTGGACTTTTGGCGAACTTCCGAACGGCTTGCGCTACGCCGTCAAGAAGAATGATGTTCCTGCGGGACAGGTGTCGATCCGCGTGCGCATCGACGCAGGTGCGCTGCACGAGAATAATGATGAACAGGGTTTCGCGCATCTGATCGAACATCTGTCCTTCCGCGGTTCCACGCACGTCCCCGATGGCGAGGCCAAGCGGATCTGGCAGCGTTTCGGGGTAACATTCGGCAGTGACAGCAATGCGCAGACGACGCCGACCCAGACGGTTTACAAGCTCGACCTTCCCAATGCGACGCCGGAGAAGCTGGACGAGTCGATGAAGATTATTGGGGGGATGATTCGCAATCCGCGTATCTCTGACACCGCGCTGGCTGCGGAAAAGTCTATCGTCCTTGCCGAACTCCGGGAAAATAGCGGCGCGCAGATGGTCTACAGCGATGCGCTGCGGCAGCATGCGTTCCAGGGGCAACGGCTAGCCAACCGCTCGACCATCGGCACGCCGGAAACGCTTCAGGCGGCCGATGCTGAGGCCCTCAATGCCTTTCACAAGCGCTGGTATCGACCCGAAAATGCGGTCGTAGTGATGGCAGGCGACGTGGAACCTTCGCAGCTTGCCAATCTGGTTCAGAAATATTTCAATGACTGGAAAGGCGGGGGGGCGCGTACGCCCGAACCTGATTTTGGCGATCCTACGCCACAAGGCACGCCAGTCCGGATATTGGTTGAACCCACATTGCCGACCACGGTCAGCATTGCCTATCTGCGTCCATGGCGGAAGGTGGACGACACCATCGCCTATAACGAGCAGCTGTTGATCGACGCGCTGGCACTCCAGATCATCAACCGTCGCCTCGAGGTGCAGGCGCGCGGTGGCGGCAACTATCTGTTTGCCGAGGTCGCGCAGGAGGATATCTCACGCACCGCTGATGCGACACTGGTATCGGTGACGCCGGTCGGCGACAACTGGGAACAGGCGACCAAGGATGTCCGCGCGATAATTGCCGATGCGACGCAAGCCCCGCCCTCGCAGGCAGATATCGAACGCGAGACGACATTGTTCGGCAATGCCCTGCGGACGATGCTCGACAGCTATCCGTTCGAGGCTGCCGCCAAACAGGCGGACGATATCGTGCAGGCGGTCGATATCCGTGAGACCGTTGCTGCACCGAAGACAGTGGTTCAGGTTTTCGAGGGCATGAAAAGCAGGATTACGCCCGAGCGTCTGCTCGAATCCACCCAAGCGCTTTTCAAGGCCGATGCGACGCGCTTGATGCTCTCGTCGCCGACCGCGGTGCAGAATGGCGACAATCGTGCACTGGCGGCATTGCAGGCCACTGTCACGGCCAATAGCAATGCCCGACTGGCGGAAAACGCGTTGGGGTTCGACGCGCTGCCGCAACTTGGCGCGCCGGGCAAGGTTGTGGCGCAGGAAACCGTGTCGCGTCTGGAAATGACCAAATTGGAACTGTCGAACGGCGTTCGCGCGCTGTTGTATCCTAACAAGGCGGAAAGCGGTCAGATCCGGGTCCTGGTGCGTTTTGGTAAGGGATATCAGTCAGTCACGCCGGAGCAGGGCGGCTTGCTGTGGGCGGGGCAGTTTGTCCTGCCGGAAAACGGCATAGGTAAGTTAAAGCGCACCGACATCGACCAGATGGTCAATGGACGGCGCATTGAGCTCAATTTCGGAATCGCCGACGATGCGTTCGAATTTGCAGCGAATACCCGGCCGGACGACCTTGCTGACCAGTTGACGCTGATCGCGACCAAGCTGGAACATCCCGGCTGGGACGCGGCGCCGGTGGAACGTGCCAAGGCCTTGGCGACCTCAGGCTATAACAGCTTCGAAATGTCGGCCACGTCGGTGTTGCAACGCGATCTGGATTATCTGTTGCGCGGGAAGGATCCGCGATGGAAATCCGCGGCGCCAGCCGATGTCGCGAAGATCGACGCGGCCAGGTTCCAGTCATATTGGGCACCCCTGATTGCCAAGGGGCCGGTGGAGGTCATGCTGTTCGGTGATTTTGACCGCGACGTGGCGGTTGCAGCGCTGGAGAAAAGCTTTGGGGCGATGAAGCCTCGGCCGATGCCCAGCGTTTCGCCTGCTGCGAGAACAATTGCCTTTCCGGTGGCTGGGCCGTCGCCGGTCCGCTTGACCCATAAGGGGTCGGCCGATCAGGCGGCAGCGGTCATGGCATGGCCGACGGGTGGCGGCATGGCAGGCGTAACCGAAGGACGGCAGTTGGAAATATTGGCGGCCGTATTTCGCGACCGCTTGTTCGAGAAATTTCGTGCCGAGCAGGCGGCCAGCTACAGCCCCGATATGGCGTCGAGCTGGCCGAAGGACTTCCCCAGCGGAGGATATCTGATGGCTTATACGCAGGTCGCGCCGAACGACGTGAACCGCTTTTTCGATTTTGCCGATGAGGTTGCAGCCGACCTTTCGGCAACACCGGTCAGCGCCGACGAACTTCAGCGCGCCGTGGAACCGATGAAACAGGCGATCGAACGCGCCGCGTCGGGCAATACATTCTGGCTCAACCAGTTGAAGGGCGCGACTTACGAGCCAGCGAAATTTGCCGCGCTCGGACGGCTTTACAGCGATTATAGCGGGGTGACCCCCACGCAATTGCAAGCCCTGGCCAAGCGCTATTTCGTCAAGGACAAGGCGTGGAAGCTGGTGGTCGCTCCGCAGGCCGGGGGCGAGCGGCAAGCCGTATCTCGCTAGGCCGGACGCCGAAAGGTTACACTAAAGTTACACCTTGAACATCGGTGTTTAGCCAGGATAGCGCTCAAATTGCGGCAATTCATGCGCGGTTGCCATCCAACCGATGCGTTCTGCCGTCTGAATCTGCGCTTGCAACATAAGGGCGTCCGGATTGTCGAGGGTCGCCGCCTGGATGTCGACAATGCCGGGCAACATTTCTGCGTTTCGATAAGCGATCCCCGTCCCACAGATCGGGCAGAAACTGCGCATCGCCGAACCTGACGAATTATATGTCTTCAGCTCACCCTGTTTCAGCGTGAACTCATTCTCGGCGAACGCCGCCCACGCCACCGCAGGCGCGCCTGCCGACTTGCGGCAGCCTTCGCAATGGCACAAGGCAACATGTTGCGGTTCGCCTTCAACTGCATAGCGTACGGCACCACACTGACATCCGCCCTCAAGTTCCATAACGACTCTCCTTTGTTGCTTATTATAGCAGAAAATGAGAACATTTAAAGAACATATTTGGACAAATCTGCATCTCTGGCGATCCCCGATAGTTGCCTGGCTACATAATCTGCATCGATGGTCAGCGTCTCGCCTTTGCGGTCTTCGGCTTCAAAACTGATGTCTTCCAGCAGCTTTTCCATCACGGTCTGCAACCGCCGCGCGCCGATATTCTCGACCGTCGAATTAACATCGACGGCAATTCGGGCAATCGCCTCGATTGCGTCGTCAGTGAAGTCCAGCTTCACCTCCTCGGTGGCCATCAATGCGGTATATTGTTGTGGCAGATTGGCACGGGTTTCGGAAAGGATGCGAACGAAATCCTTGTGTTCCAAAGCACGCAGTTCGACGCGGATCGGAAGACGGCCTTGTAACTCGGGGAGCATGTCGCTCGGTTTCGATACATGGAACGCGCCGGACGCAATGAATAGCACATGGTCGGTTTTCATCGGACCATATTTTGTTGCAACCGTCGTGCCTTCGATGAGCGGCAACAGGTCGCGCTGCACGCCTTCGCGGCTAACCGATCCGCCGCGGACATCGGACACCGCAATCTTGTCGATTTCGTCGAGAAATACGATCCCGTTAGCCTCCGCATCGGCGAGCGCGGCACGGTTTACATCGTCCTGATCAAGGCGCTTTTCCGATTCTTCCTCGACTAGTTTGGTCCAGGCATCGGGCACCTTCATTTTGCGCCGTTTGAGGTTGTCCTTGCCGAACGCTTTACCCATCATCTCCGACAGGTTGATCATCCCGACATTGCCACCCAATCCGGGGATTTCCATGGGTACAGATGGGCTGTCGGACACCTCGATTTCAATCTCGACGTCATCCATATGCCGGTCGCGGATACGCTGGCGAAAGGCCTCGCGTGTTGCCTCGCTCGCAGTGTCGCCTGCCAGCGGTTTCAGGATTCGCTCCATCGCCGCGGCTTCGGCGGCCTCGCGCACATGCTCGCGGCGGCGGTCTTTTTCCAGCCGAACGGCTTCCTCGGCCAGATCGCGCGCGATCTGTTCTACATCGCGGCCGACATAACCGACTTCGGTAAATTTGGTGGCCTCCACCTTGATGAAGGGCGCGTCGGCCAGCTTTGCAAGTCTGCGGCTGATCTCGGTCTTGCCGCATCCGGTGGGGCCGATCATCAAGATATTTTTGGGCGTGACTTCGTCGCGCAAATCGGCACCGAGCCGCTGGCGACGCCAGCGATTACGCAGCGCCACGGCAACCGCGCGCTTCGCGTCCGCTTGACCGATGATATGCTCGTCGAGCGCAGCGACAATGGCTTTGGGGGTAAGATTCTGACTCATTTATCAAATTTCCGAAGGGTTAGCTGACCGAATCCATCGTTTCGACTGTCAGCTGGTCATTGGTATAAACGCAGATGTCGGCGGCGATCTTCATCGCGTGCCGTGCCAGCGTTTCGGCGTCCGCCTCATAGTCCACCAAGGCCCGTGCTGCCGATAGCGCATAATTGCCGCCCGATCCGATTGCCGCAATGCCGTCGAGCGGTTCCAGCACGTCGCCATTTCCGGTGAGGATGAGCGTGACGTCCTTGTCCGCGACAATCATCATGGCCTCCAGATTGCGGAGATATTTGTCGGTGCGCCAGTCCTTGGCCAGTTCGACCGCCGCGCGCATCAATTGGCCGCGATGCTGCTCCAGTTTGCGTTCCAACCGCTCGAATAGCGTGAAGGCATCGGCGGTGGCACCGGCGAAACCGCCGATGACGGAACCGTCGTGGAGCTGCCGTACTTTCCTGGCGTTTGGCTTCATCACCGTCTGCCCCATCGACACCTGACCATCGCCTGCGATGACGACCTTGCCATTTTTGCGGACCGAGAGGATTGTTGTCCCGTACCATGTAGCGGGGTTTGCGTGAGAATGATTGTCCATTGCTGCGGATATGGGAAGATACCCGGCAAAGCGCAAGAGTGCGTCAGCTTCCCCTGCGCTCGTCGAGTTGTCGTTCCCATGCGAGCGCGTGACGAACGATTTTGTCCAGGTCGTCATAGCGTGGCTGCCATCCGAAACGAGCCTTGATCGCGCTATTGTCAGATATCAGCGAGTCCGGATCCCCCGCGCGCCGACCCTCCATCTTTCGTACCAGCTTTTTGTTCGTAACCCGGTCGATGGCATCGAGCACCTGCATGACAGAATAACCATGACCATAGCCGCAATTGAGCGTGTGGCTTGTTTCCGGATCGGCAACGAGCGCCTCCAGCGCGATGACATGCGCCGCAGCAAGGTCGCTGACATGAATATAGTCGCGAACGCCGGTTCCGTCTTCGGTAGCATAGTCCGTGCCGAACACGCTGACCGATTCCCGCTTGCCCAGCGCAGCTTCCACTCCGATCTTGATGAGGTGAGTGGCACCGACGGTCGACTGGCCGCTGCGGCCTTCCGGATCGGCACCGGCAACATTGAAATAGCGCAAAGCGCAATAGTTGAAATCATGTGCTGCCGCGACATCGCGAAGCATGAACTCTGTCATCAGTTTCGACGTGCCATAGGGGTTGATGGGCAGGGTGGGCATGTCTTCGCGCACCGGGCTCGATTGCGGAATGCCATAGGTCGCGGCCGTCGATGAAAATATCATGTGCCTTACACCGCCCGCCACAACGGCTTCGATGAGTGCGCGCGTCTTGGCGGTGTTGTTATGATAATATTTCAGGGGGTTTTCGACCGATTCGGGCACCACGATGGATCCGGCAAAATGCATGACGGCGTCGATCGCCTCGTCGGCCAAGATTTTGGCGAACAGCGCCTGATCCTCGATATCGCCCTCGTAAAAGGCAACGCCGTCGGGGATCACCCAGCGAAAGCCGGTTACCAGATTGTCTATCACAACCGGTCGATGCCCCGAATCGAGCAGGGCCAGCACGGCATGACTACCGATATACCCGGCGCCGCCGGTGACGAGGACATTCAGCTTTTCGGTCATGATAACTTTCGATGATTTCTATCCGCTCCGAGGATTCTATAGCGGCCGGTCAGAAAAAGGAGCAAAAAAAAGGCGACCCGGAAGTCGCCTTTTTCGAAATCAGAACCTGAGGAAATCAGGGGCTGGTCGGCTTGTCGTCGTCGTTGCCAGCAGCGATAACGATACCGCCGATAACAGCAACAGCAGCCAGAACAGCGACGATTACGCCGCTACCACCACCGAGCTTGCTTTCTTCCTTGGCAGCAGCGCCAGCGCGCTTAACCTTGGAAGCGCCAACAGCTTTTACAGAAGGCGAAAGCGATTCAGCCATTACAGGCGCGCTTGCAAGTGCAGCGGCCGCAACAGCAGCGAGAGAGATCTTACCGAAACGCATTATTGTGCTCCTTTTTGTGAAGTGCATTGCACTCGGTGAATGCTCTTGCACAACAGTTGTTCCATTTCAAGCACTGAATCGGAAGGCGGCGCAAAATTGTCTCAATTTATCGGAGTGTTGCATATTTCATACAATATCGACGAAGTTGCGGTAATGCTGCTGTTAACCCTGTCCGTCCCGCCCACCCGATCACAGCATAGGAGAGCCCCTTGAAAATCGCGGTGCACCAGATGTGCAGCGGCGTCTCTACAAACGCCAATGCCCGCGCCATGGCCGAAGCCATTTACCAAGCTTCTGCAGAAGGCGCGGCGATGTATTTCGCGCCGGAAATGTCGATTCTGATAGATCGCGACAGGGGGAGGGCCGCGTCGAATGTGGTTGCCGAATCGGAAAGCGAGGCGATTTCGCAGGTCGCCGAAGCCGCAAAAAGGCACAAGATCTGGGTGCATTTGGGCTCGGTACCCGTGCGTAGCGAGGAGGGCACGAAATTTGCGAATCGTTCGATGGTCATCGACCCCGACGGCATCATAAGAGCCCGTTATGACAAGATGCACATGTTCGACGTCGATCTTGCCACCGGCGAATATTGGCGGGAATCGGCGGCATATCTGGGCGGCGGCGGTCCCGTTGCGGTCGAGACGCCGATGGGGCTGATGGGCCTGTCCATCTGTTACGATCTCCGGTTCCCCGATCTCTACAGCGCTTACGTCAAGGCAGGCGTCGACGTGCTGGCGATCCCGTCGGCATTTACCGTTCCGACGGGGCAGGCGCATTGGCACATATTGGTGCGGGCTAGGGCAATCGAGGCTCAGGCCTTTGTCATTGCTGCGGCGCAATCCGGCAGACACCAGGATGGCCGGGAAACCTTCGGTCACTCGCTGGTGGTCGACCCGTGGGGCGAGATATTGCTGGATATGGAGGCAGGAGAGGGGCTTGGCTTCGCGGAGATAGACCTGTCGCGCATCCAGGAAGTTCGCGCCCAAATTCCGGTTCGCACCAACGGGCGAAACATCGATATGGCGGTCAGACACTTCTGACACGGTGGCGCGCCAGATAACGTTCGCGCCATATGATAATCATGCCGGCAGCGATGATGACCGGCGCACCTAGCCAGGTCCCTGGACCCGGCAGCTGGTCGAAGATCAGATAGCCGAACAGGATCGACCAGATGAGACCGCTATAGTCCATCGTCGCAATGGCGGCGACCGAGGCATGGCGCATCGCTGAGGTTAGGAGTATCTGCGCCACCGCGCCGCTCAATGCCAGACCGGCAATTATCGACCAGCCCGCGGCGTCATGTGCCTTGGCGAAAAAGGGCATGGCGATGCCCAGCGGCAACAGGGAGCTGAGACTGAACCAGAAGACGATGGCACCGGCATTTTCGGTCTGAGACATGCGCCGGATCTGGATCAACACACATGCCGTCAGCATGGCACCGGCAAGCGCCACCCATGGGCCGAGGCCGTGGGTTGCAATCATCCGGGGCTGCATTGCCAGCATCACGCCGACAAAACCAAGCGCGACGGCTCCCCATCGATAACGCCCGGTGGGTTCGCCCAGCAGCAGCGCTGCGAGCAGCGTGGCAAACACCGGCGTGGCAAAGCTGATCGTGGTGGCCTCCGCCATCGGCAGCAGCATCATTGCGCTGAAGTTGAGTGCCATCGATATCAGGCCGAGGGTGCTCCGCAGGCCGTGCGCGAGTGGTTCCCGCGTCCGGATATCGCGCAGACGTCCCATCCACCACAACCATGCGATCACCACGGGCAGACCGGCCAATTGCCGCCAGAACAATGTTTCCACAAGATGTATGCCATTCTGGTTGGCGAGCTTTACCAAGGCGAACATGACGCCAAGTGTGGCCATCGCACCAAGCCGCAGGATGATCCCCAGCATCGGTCGTGCTTGCCCGATCCGAGATGGTGCTACCGGAAGGTCTGCTATCGATGGGTCGCTCATGCCCTTGCAGCGTTAAACCGGCTGGTTCGACTTGACCATCGGCATATTGCAACCCACATGCGCGATATGCCGACTGTCTCTGTGTTATATGTGAGCAACCATTTGTGGACAGGTGCAGCCATATTGTCCGCGGTTGTCGTGGTCATCAGCAGCCTCGCCGACCGTCGCCGCAATCGACGCCGCAATATCGACGCTGTCGGTTTCATGCCCTGGACTGCGATCACCGTGTTGTCGGTGCTGGCGACAGTTGTCGCTGCAGCGCTCGCGCTCAAGGGAGTTTAACCTAGGCACGCCTCCAGGAAGGGCTGGTCAAAGCCGAACTGGCGCGCTTTTTCGAGCGTGTAGGGACGGACCCCGCCCGCGACCCATTCGCCGTGGATCTTGCCGTCGGCATCTTCGTCACGATATTCGAATTTGAATAGGTCCTGCGTCACGATGACGTCGCCTTCCATGCCGATCACCTCGGTAATTTGCGTGGTACGGCGCGAACCGTCGCGCAGGCGCTTGACCTGGACGATCATGTCGACCGATTCGGCAATCTGGCGCGAAATGGCTTCCTTCGGGATCTTGATGTCGCCCATCAGGATCATGTTTTCCATACGACCCAGGCACTCACGCGGGTTGTTGGCGTGAAGCGTACACATCGAACCGTCGTGACCCGTGTTCATTGCGGCGAGCAGGTCGAAACATTCTGCGCCACGAATTTCGCCCAGGATGATGCGGTCGGGACGCATACGCAGGGCGTTTTTCACAAGGTCGCCGATGGTAATCGCGCCTTCGCCTTCAAGGTTTGGGGGGCGGGTTTCGAGCGGCAGCCAGTGCGGCTGCTGCAGGCGGAGTTCGGCGGCGTCTTCGATTGTCAGCACGCGCTCCCCTGGGTCGATCATCTTCGACAAGGCGTTGAGCATCGTCGTCTTACCCGAACCTGTACCGCCCGAAATGACGATATTCATGCGGCATGCGCCTGCAATCTTGAGCGCGGTTGCCATGGGTTCGGACATGGAACCGAAGCCTTTGAGCATGTCGATCGTTATCGGCTTTTCGGAGAATTTACGAATCGAGATAGCCGTTCCGCGCAAGGACAGCGGCGGCACGATGACGTTAACGCGACTGCCGTCCTTCAGACGGGCGTCGGCGAGCGGCGTCGTCTGGTCGACGCGGCGACCAACCTGGTTGACGATACGCTGTGCGATCTGGAACAGATGCTCTTCGTCGCGAAACTGGATGGGCGCGATCTGCAGCTTGCCCTTTTTTTCGATATAGGTCTGTAGCGGGCCGTTCACCATGATATCGGAAATGTCGGGGTCGGACAGCAGCTCTTCGAGCGGGCCGAAACCCAGCAGTTCGTCAACCAGCACTTTTTCAAGCGCAAACTGTTCGCGGCGGTTGAGCGTCAGTTTGAGTTCGGCGAGCACCTCGAGGATGATCGGGCGGAATTCTTCGGTCAGCTCTTCCTTGTTGAGCGATGCGGCCGCTTCCGGGTCGACGCGTTCGAGCAGGCGGGGAAGAACCTGTTCCTTGATCTTGTGGACCGAGGCTTCAAACCCTTGCGGACCGTCGTCGACCGGCGCTGAATTATTCGCCCGGTCGGCGAGCCGCGACATCGCGTCCTGCATCTTGTCCGATACCGGCGATGCAGCGGCGCCGGGCAGCTCGGCGGCGTTGATCGGCGGAAATTGCTCACCGCCTGCAGGCTGGGTGAATTCGGGCTGTAGCGGTACCGGCGGCGCTGACGACGGGTTGGAGGCAGGAGCGGAACCGCCACCGGTCATCGGGCGTGCGACGCCAAAGGAAGGGCGTCCCGGGGTCAGGCCTGGTTTCTTGCCAAATGCGCTCACAGCTTATCTGCTCCGATTAGTTCCTGTTGCAACCCGCATTGCTGCTATCGGCAAATGGTGAATAAATCGGTAATGCTATCGCGGCGATTGCCATATCGCCGGGCTTTCATTCGCAAAATACTACGGCTAAGGCGCTGCACGTTTCAGGGAAATTCCAGTGCATTCACCGCATGTCCGGTCCGGGCTCCTATTCGCGCTTTGCGGCTTTGCGTTGCTGTCGTGCGGCGATGCTATCATTAAGTCGATTGCGGCGGCCTGGCCGGGTACGGCGGTTGCGGCATTGCGCTATTCACTGGCTGCTGGCGGACTGGCCGTTGTCCTTTTCCTTAAAGAAGGACGCGCGGGCTTCGCCTTTCCAAAGCCCGGTATTCAGTTGCTGCGCGGGGCAGCGGTGGCTGCAGCGACCATTTTGTTCTTCTCCTCGATTTTCCTGATGCCATTGGCGGAAGCGACCGCCATCGGTTTCACAACGCCGATGATCACCGCCATGCTGAGCGCGATTTTCCTGAAAGAGCGGACGCGCGCGTCGACATGGCTTGCATCGCTTTTTGCCTTCGCGGGCGTGCTGATCATCCTGCGTCCAAATGTGGCGGAGCTCGGCATCGTTGCGGTCATGCCGCTAGC
>JACVCM010000054.1:0-19468 GCA_016742125.1 Sphingomonadaceae bacterium
CAGGCCTCATAAGCCTGAAGCGCCGATGAGTTACAACCGGCTGTGCCTTGCCTTCCTTGCGCCGCTGATGCTGCGTGACGGTCATATCGACCCGCGCCATGAACAAAGTGTGGGTTCGCTCGCTGAAAAAGTGACAGTCACTCTCGATAGCAATCCTGACGGTAACGCGCTGTCGCCGCAGCGGCTGGTGGTGACATTAGCGGACGGTTCGACTATCGAACGCCGGATAGATGCCAATCTCGGTAGTCCCGACGCGCCGATGTCGCCCGCGCAGCTTGCCGCCAAATACAGACTCTGCCGGGAACTGGCTGGCGACTGCGATCCGCGCATTTTCGACGATCCCCTATCCTACGCAACGGACCCCAGATGAGTTTTCCAACCTATTTCGAAGCTTTCGATGCCAAACAGATGCTGGCCGATTATCCGGTCGGCGATGCCTTTACTGCGCGCTATTCCCGGATGTCGCGTGATGAACTGCATGCATTGCAGAATGACCGCTTCCTCAAGCTGATGAAGCGCGGTTGGGAAATTCCCTTCTATCGACGGCTTTGGGGCGCAAAGGGAATCGAGGCGGCCGATATTCGCGGGCCCGAAGAAATTGTGAAGCTGCCGGTTTATGACAAGTCTGATCTCATGACGTCGGTCAACGCCTATCCGCCCTATGGCGATTTCGACGGGCGCGGCAATACGCCTGTCGTCTTTCACACCACCAGTGGCACCACCGGGCGCCCGCAGCCTTTGATGTTCGGGCCGAAGGGCCGCGAAATCACCAATTTGCTAGTCGGCCGCATGTATCGCTGGATGGGGCTCCAGCCGTCGGATGTCGTGCAGTCTGTCTATGGCCACGGCATGATCAACGGTGGGCATTATATCCGCGAAGCAGTGACGCATTTTACCAACGCGCTGTTCCTGTCTGCGGGAACGGGAATCGAGACGCGGTCGGCTGCGCAGGTCAACCTGATGGCTGATTTCGGCGTGACGGTGATGGTCGGCTTCGTCGACTACATCCGCAAGCTCGCCGAAGTGGCGGAGGAAGCCAGGCTGTTCGACCGGATCAAGCTGAAGATGATTATCGGCCATCTCGGCACCGAAGACCGCGCTTCCACCGAAGCGGCTTGGCACGGGGCGAAGGCCTATGACTGGTACGGCGTTGGCGACACGGGCAGCATCGCAGGCGAAGGACCCGACCGCAACGGGTTGTATGTGTGGGAAGATGCCCAATTTCTCGAACTGTTGGGCGTTGATGACGGCTTGCCAGTGGCGGCGGGAGACACCGGCGACATGGTTGTCACCTGTCTGTTCAAGGACGATATCGCGCCGTGCATCCGCTTCAATACGCATGACATCACGCATGAGCTGGACGGGCGCGGCGAGCTCGCGTTCAAGCGCATCGCGGGCTTCAAGGGCCGCAGCGACAATATGGTCAAGCTGCGCGGCATCAACCTGTTTCCGCACGCCATCGGCGCGCTGATCGAGAAGCGGGGCGATCTGACAGGGGAATATGTCTGCACGGTGACGCGCGATGCCAGCCAACGGGACGAAATGACGGTGCTGCTGGAAAGCCGGGGCGGGACTGATGTCGGCGAACTTGCGGCTTTGTTGCGGCAGGGGCTGAATGTGGAAGTCGGGGTTGAGCTATGCGCGCCGGGGGAAACCGCGGCGCTGACGCAAATCGATGTGCGGCAGAAGCCCATCAGATTGATTGACAAGCGCGGCCTATGATTGACTTCGAGGCCCTCGAACGCGCCAACGCGCCGCTGAACGCCTTCACCGATTTCGACCGGTCGGCGACAAACGGCGAAGGACCGCTCGTCGGACTGACCGTTGGGGTGAAGGCTAATATTGCGGTCAAGGGCCTGCCTTGGACTGGTGGCAGTGAGATGTTCCGCAATCGCATCGCCGAACGCGATGCCGAAGTCGTAGCGCGGTTGCGAAATGCGGGAGCAGTAATAATCGGCGGCCTCAATATGGAAGAAGCTGCACTGGGTGCGAAGACCGACAATCCCTGGTTTGGTGCCACGCAGAATCCGCACCGGCTGGGCTATACGCCCGGTGGCTCTTCGGGCGGCAGCGGTGCAGCGGTTGCGGCTGGACTGTGCCACGTCGCGCTGGGCACCGATACGATGGGCTCGGTCCGCATTCCGGCGGCCTATTGTGGAATTTATGGCTTCAAGCCTGCGCACTCCGCAATCTCTCAGGACGGGCTTGAGATGACCGAGCCATCGCTCGATACCATTGGCCCGCTGGCCCGTGAATTGGATGTGCTGGAGCGGGTGTCGCGGGTTATTTCGGATTTCGGTGAGGGCAGCGGCGAACGACCCGTCGGATTGATTGCCGGATTGGGCGGAGTGGAATGCCAGCCTTCGGTGCTGGCGGCCTATCATGCAGCCAAGACGGCGCTTGGAGCAATTGCTGAAATCAAGCTGCCGCACCCACCAACCCGCATTCGCTTTGCCGGTTTCATCCGGGCTTCGCGTTTCCTCGCAGTGCATCTGGCCGATGCCGACCCGGCAAAGATTTCTACGTTGCTGGCCAAGCTGATGAGTTATGGACCGAAACGCAGTGAATCTGATCTGGCCGAAGACCGGAAAGTTATAGCCGAAACCAGAGCGGCGCTCGAAGCAGCCGTTGGAATGCACGGTGCCATTTTAATGCCCACCGCTCCGCAGGTCGCTTTCCCGCATAGCGAGGATGCGCCCGCCAATCAGGCAGATTTTACCTGCCTCGCCAATATCGCCGGCCTGCCGGCCATTTCCATTCCGGCTGGCTGGAGCGAAGATGGCCTGCCCGTCGGTGTGCAATTGGTCGGCAAGACCGGTGACGAAGCAGGACTGTTCGCGCTGGCCCGCAAACTGGACCGGGCTCTTGCCGCCTACCGCCCGCCTGCTAGTTTCGGATATTGAGGAGAAACAACATGCGTATCATCTGCCTGTTCAATCTGAAAGAGGGCGCGTTTGCGGAGGCCTATGAAGCCTGGGCGCGCGGGACCGATATTCCCGGCGTCAACGCCTTGGGTTCGGTCCAGGGCTTCACTGTGCACCGCGCGACCGGGCTTTTCGGTTCCGATGCGAAGCCGCCTTATGACTATATCGAGGTGATCGATATTCATGGCATGGACGCCTTTGTTGCGGATGTGAGCGATCCTGAATTCCAGAAGGTCGCGGCTGCCTTTGGCGAATTCACCGATAATCCGGCCTTCATCCTGACCGAGGACCTCTGATGCGCTTTGCGGGCAAGACCGTCGTCGTCACAGGATCAGGCCGTCAGAAGGGTCTGGGGCAAGGGATATTGCAGCGCTTTGCCGATGAGGGCGCGAATTGTGTGGTGTCTGATCTTACCATAGATTCTGAGGCTGAAGCGGTTACCGAGGAAATACGCGGACGCGGGGCGAAGGTTGCGGTTATCGCTTGCGATGTGTCGGACGCGGCGCAGTGCAGCGCGCTAGTTGAACAATCGGTCGCGGTCTTCGGCGGAGTGGATATCTTCGTCAACAATGCCGGGATCGGTTTCATGATGAAGCCGATGCTGGAGGTCGACCCGAAGGACTGGGCAACGGTGATCGCGGTCAACCTGTCGGGTGCTTTTTATTGTACGCAGGCAGCCGCCAGGGCGATGGTAGCTGCGGGCAAGGGTGGACGGATTATCAATATCGCCTCGCAGGCGGCAAAGACCGGCTTCCCGCATCTGCCCGCTTATGTCAGTTCCAAGCATGGCATGGTCGGGCTGACCCGTGCAACCGCGGTGGAACTCGGCGCACATGGCATTACAGTCAACGCAGTCTGCCCAAATCACGTCACCACCGGTCTGGGCGCGCAGCAGAATGAGTATTTTTCGAAGTTGCTGGGTTTCGAGAGCGTTGAGGCCTATCTCGAAAATATGGCAGCGAAAAACCCGATGGGTCGTCCCGGCCTGCCGTCGGATACGGCGGCGGCATGCGCCTGGCTGGCAAGCGACGATGCCTTTTACGTGACGGGTGAGGCGATCAATGTCAGCGGCGGGGAGGAAATGCACTGATGCAGGAAGAACGCATCAACTGGCCGGACGGTGCCAAAATGGCGCTGTCCATCGTCGTCAATGTCGAGGAAGGCAGCGAAATGACCGTTGCCCGCGGCGACCGCGGGATGGAGCCCGTCGACGAGCTAGGCGTGCATGTGAAATCTCCGATCCGCAACTATTCGAACGAGAGCAATTACCTCTACGGTATCAAGGCCGGCGCACCGCGCGTCGTCAAGCTGCTGAAGGAGTACGATATTCTTGCCAGCTGGACTGTCGCCGCGCTTAGCCTCGAAAACCATCCCGAAATCGCGCAGGCCATCGTCGAGCTGGGGCATGAACCTGTCAGCCATGGCTGGCGCTGGGTGCATCAGTTCAAGATGGACGAGACGACCGAACGCGAATTTATCCGCAAGGCAGTTGCAAGCATCGAAAAGACGTGCGGCGTGCGGCCTTATGGCTGGTTGTCCCGCTATCTGCTGACCGACAACACGCGCCGCCTGCTGATTGAGGAGGGCTTTATATATCATATGGACGATTATTCGGGCGATGTTCCTTTCTGGGATCGAGAGACAGTGCGGGGCAAGCCGATGGTCATCGTTCCCTATCAGCTCGACAGCAATGATATGAAGATGTGGACCGACCCGGCGATGACGCCTGACCAATGGCTCATTTATGCCAAACGCAATTTTGACCAGATCTATAAAGAAGGCGTTGAGGGTAACCCGAAGATGATGTCGCTTGGGCTTCATCTGCGAATCATCGGAAGGCCCGGCCGGATATGGGCATTGCAGGAATTCTTCGAGTATGTTCGGAAACACAAGAACGTCTGGGTGACCACCCGTCACCAAATCGCGCAGCACTTCGCAAAGGTGCATCCGGTGTGAGTTTGCGGCTCGAACGCGATGGCGCCATCGGCCGTATCCTGATCGACAGGCCGGAAAAGCGCAATGCCTTCAACCAGGATATGTGGGAGCAGTTCCCGGTGTTACTCGGCGCAGCGCTGATAGATCGCGCCATTCGTGTGGTGGTGGTGCAGTCGTCTACCTCGGGCATATTCTGTGCGGGTGCGGATATCAGCGAGCTGATGGCGCACAAGGATAATGCCGCGTGGCGCGAGGCCAACCAGGCCGCAATCAACCGGACGCAGCATGAGCTGGCGCGCTTTGCCAAACCGACCATCGCCTTCATCGATGGCGATTGCGTCGGCGGCGGTTGCGGAATCGCCCTGGCCTGCGACATACGTATTGCAACGGCCAAGTCGCGCATCGGGATTACGCCCGCAAAGCTCGGCCTGGTCTATCCGCTGCACGATACCAAATTGCTTGTCGATCTGGTGGGGCCGGGGCAGGCGAAGAAGATGCTATATACCGGCGAACTGCTATCGGCCGAGGAAGCTCTGCGGGTGGGTTTGATCGAGATTATCGACGACAACGCCACCTCCATGGCGCGGCAGATCGCGGCAAATTCGGCGCACAGTACGCACGAAATAAAGGGCTTCGTCCGGCGCATACTGGACGGTCAGTCGGATGACGATCCGGAAACGAAACGTATCTTTGCCGATGCCTTCACGAAACCCGATTTCATCGAAGGCACCAGCGCATTTTTGCGCAAGCGGAAGCCCGAATTTAAATGAGAGACTTCTTCACCCACGGCCGCATCATCGGCGGTATTGTGACCACCCCGGACCTCGGCGGGGCACTTGAGGATTATCAAGGCCGGCTTGGATTGAACATGGTCGAGCACGGGAAGCTGGATGCCGATCTTGCCGCAAGCTGGAATTGTCCCAACAGCGCTGGTGCCCGCATGGCAACGCTGCAGCCGCGAAGCGGGACGCATTGCTTTATCCGGCTGATTGAGCAGCCGGTTCCGGACGATTTCAGGCCAACCCGCACTTATGGATGGGCCGCCTTTGAACTGACGGTGCAGGATGTATATGGATGGCCCGATCGGCTGGCGGGAAGCGGCTTCGACATAATCGGGCCGCCCAAGGAAATTGCTGGCCTTCCCTATTTTGTGCCGATGCAGGTAACCGGGCGCGGGCGCGAGATGATCTACCTTAATGAGGTGCGCGACAACACGCCGACGTCGGATTTGCCCATGGCCGGTTCGCTGACGGACCATATCTTCATTGTTATCCTCGCCACGCCCGATCGAGAGGCGAACCTTCATTGGCTAACGCAGAATATTGGGCTGGATGTCGGAGGCACCTACATGCTCGAATATACGATGATCAATAAGGCCTTCGGATTGCCCGACGGCACACAATCGTCGATCACGATGGTGCAGAAGGATCGCCTGCCGATTATCGAAGTCGACGATTACCCCGAAGTCGCGACTGTCCGCCCACGAGCGACGGGATGCCTGCCACCGGGCAATGCACTGGTGACGATCGCGGTGGACAGTCTCGATGCGGTCAAGGCCGACTTTATCGCACCCCCTGCAGTGCGGGGCGGCGTGCTCTACGCGGGCAAGCGATCGGCGACGGTCGTCGGAATGGCGGGGGAATTGCTGGAGCTGGTCGAGATCGCCTAGACCAGCAGCACCGTCGACCCGGTCGTCCGGCGCGCCTCCAGATCCGAATGCGCCTGCACCGCGTCCTCCAGGGCGTATCGCTGGCCGATGTTCACTTTGATGATTCCCTGCCGGAACATGTCGAAGACATACTCGCTGCCGGCTGCGCGCTCGGCGGCGTGATGGTAATAGTCGAAAAGTGTGGGGCGTGTATTGTAGAGCGAACCCTTCTGCGCGAGAATGCCAAGATTGACGCCGCCTACCGGCGCGTCTGCATTTCCGTAATTCACGATCAGACCGCGCCGTCTTGTACTGTCCAGTGACGTTTCCCAAGTCGCCATGCCGATACCGTCGAAGACCACTTCGACACCGCGACCCTCGGTCAATTCGCGCACCTGCTTTGCGACATCCTCGCGTTCATTGCCATAGAGGATGACATGGTCTGCACCGGCCTCGCGCGCCAAAGCGGCTTTTTCGTCATTGCTGACCGTGCCGATGACACGCGCGCCGACATGTTTCAGCCATTGCACCAGCATCAGGCCGACCCCACCCGCCGCTGCATGGACCAAAACATTCCATTTCGGTTGCACCTTGGCGCAACGTTCGACCAGAAACTCGGTCGTGCAACCTTTCAATATTCCGGCAGCGGCGACCTCGTCACTGATGTCGTCCGGGACCAGGAACAGGCAGGCAGCCTCTATATTGCGTGCCGTCGAATAGGCACCGCGTTGCGGTCCGAAAGTGCAGACCCGGTCGCCGACCTTCCAGTCGCGCACAGCTTCGCCCACCGCTTCGATAACCCCGGCGGCTTCCAGGCCGAGGCCGGAGGGCAGTTCTACGGGATAAATGCCCCGCCGGTGGTAGGTGTCGATGAAATTGAGGCCGACGGCTGTGTGCCGCACCCGCACCTCGCCCGCGCCGGGCGGGGGGAGGTCGACATCGATCCATTCAATGACGTCGGGGCCGCCATTTGCCCTGATGATTGCGCTGCGTTCCATGTTCATGCCCCTGATAGTTCGCCTTCGACCAATAGCACCTGACATTCGGCGATGCCATCGCGCAGCTTCTTGACCTCGGCATATTCCGGTGAGTTCCAGAATGCGAGGGCCGCGGCCTTGTCGGGCCACTCCGACATCACCACCGAGGCACCTTCACCGAATGCCCCCTCCAAGGCCAAAGCACCCGGCGCGCGCAGCCGGTAACGGCCGCCATATTTCGAAACCAGGGCGGCCGCCGCCTTGCCATATCCGTCGATGAATGCCTCGCGGTCGGCAATCTTGGCGACGATAATCATGTAAGCGGGCATGTCGTTACTCCGGCTGCGCTCCGATTGTTGCATAATAGAGACAGCCACGCGACATCGCTCGAGTCAATTCAAAATTTGTCTGGACAAATTTATGGCTTGATGGATATCTGTGCCTGTTGCGGTCGACAGGGCTGATTGCGTTGAGGGAGGCAGTTATGAGGACATTGGGGAAATCATTTTTGGTATCGGCGAGCGCGCTGGTTTCATCGATTGGAATCGCGCCCCAGGCTGCGACAGCGCAAGATGCCGAGGTGACTGAAGAGCAGGGCGGCATCAAGGAAATCGTCGTTACAGCCCGAAAGGTCGAGGAATCGCTGTCCGATGCGCCGGTCGCCGTTTCGGTGCTGACCGGCGATGCCATTGCCCAGCAGGGCCTCAATTCGCTCGACGATTTCGCCAAGCAGGCAACCGGTATCAGCTTCAGCCAGGCCTTTGGACGCACCACCGACCGGCCCGTCATCCGCGGCGCGTCGAATGTGCTGGCGGGGGTCCAGGCGGGTGTCGAAACCGGCGCGGCTTTCTTCATCGATGGCATTTATTATCAGGGCGATATTCAGGGCTTCGACCCCGCGTCCATCGAGCGTGTGGAGATCGTCAAGGGTCCGCAATCGGCGCTTTATGGGCGTAATACCTATGCTGGCGCGATCAACTATATCACGAAGGATCCATCGGAAGAGCTGGCGGTCTCCGGGCGTTTGCGCGCTGCACAACATAATGAATATGAACTGGCAGGATCGGTATCGGGATCCGTCCTCGAGGACCGTCTCGGTATCCGCGTTGGCGGGCGCTATTACAAATATGGCGGCGAATATCGCAACCAGCTAACCGGCAAGCGCGTCGGACAGGAAGAAACCAAGTCTGCCTATGCGACGCTGACCTTCAAGCCCTTCGATGATTTCAAGATGCGGTCGCGGATCAGCTGGCAGAAGGATGATGACGGGCCGCTGGCATTGTTCCTGCAGGGCGCGGCGGACAATAATTGCAAACCGGGCTTCCGTTCGCCGTTTTACCGCACGGCCTCGCCATTTGTGCCGCTGTCGCCCGCGACGCTCGTGTCGAGCAACACGAACCAGTTTTTCTGCGGGGTCATCAAGCCGCAACCGAACAATGTCCGGCTCCATACCGATCCGTTGCCGATAAATGCCACGCTCGGCACGCGTGACGGCACCGCCTATGACGGCATAACAAATGAGCAGCTGACGATGACCAATATCGTCGATTGGGATTTGGGCGGTTCGGGCTGGATATTGTCGAGCCTTACCGGCTGGCGCGACAACAAGAATTTTTTCGGCACCGATAGCGATCATAGCGATGCGTTTGTTTACTTTGCCGGCACCGCAGCATCGACGCTGGGCACCGAGCCCGCTTTTGCCAACACCAATCGCGACGACCAAACCGATTTCAGCCAGGAGATCCGCATCGCGAGTCCTGCAGACGCGCCGTTCCGGGTTCTGGCGGGGCTTTACTATTTCAAGCAGAAATTCCGCTCGCAGGATATCACCTTTGCCAGCGGCACTGCGGGGCTTGGTGTCGGACGCGACAATTCCCAATATGACACGATCGAGGACAAGGCGATATTCGGCCTCGTCGAATATGATTTCACCGACAATCTTTCGATCACAGCCGAGGGGCGCTATGCCGAGGAAGTGAAGACGCAGATTTCGCGCGGGGCAGGCGGTGCTTCGGTATTCTGTGCGGGCAGCGCCGATCTGCTGCCGGTGTTCGGCGCAACCGGCGCAGCCAATAGCTGTCGTCCGAGGGCAAAGTTCACCGGTTTCGATCCGCGGATCACCGTCAACTACACCACTCCCGGTGGCACGCTGCTGTACGGTGTATTTGCCACGGGCAGGAAGCCCGGTGGATTCAACGGCAGCGCAGGGGTGACGGCGACTGCGCAATCCTCGACCGGTCAGAATTTTGTGAACTATCTGCCCGAAAAGTCGAAGGGTGGCGAAGTGGGCATCAAGTTCGACGCGCTTGACCGGACGCTGCGTGGCTCGCTCTCGATCTTTTACAATGAACTGACCAATGTCCAGTTGACGCAGGCCATTCCGAATCCGTCGGGGACAGGGGCTCTGACCTCGATTGTCGCCAATTCGGGCAATGCCAAGACCGAAGGGTTCGAGTTCGAATTCCAGGCCGCGCCTGCGGACGGGCTTTTGCTCAATATGGGTATTGCCTATGTCAATGCGGAGTTCACCAAGGGCTGCGATGCCGACCTTTTCATCCTGAATTCGGGTGGACTGAGGACCAATTTCGACACGGGCAACCCAACACCGGCGGGTCTCGCGCTGTGCGACATTTCGGGCAAGAAATTGCCGCTGGGTTCGCCCTGGATCGTCAATGGCGGCTTCAATTATGAAACCGGCATCGGCTCAGGCGATACCAAATTCTTCACGCTGGCGAATTTCTCTTACGAAGATTCGAAATATATCCAGACCGACAACCTGGCCAAGACCGGCGATGCCTTTTTGCTGAACGCGCGGTTCGGCATCAAGACCGAGAATTTCACCATCGCGCTGTTCGGTCGTAACCTTACCGACGAAGATGCCATTCCCCTCGCGACGCGCTGGTTCGACCTGCGCTACGGTGCGGGGACACGAAATCTGCCGCCCGCACCCGGACCGGGTCAGCCGGTGGTGGTGCCTTTCGATGGTCGTCCGGCACAGGTCGAAACCGGAAGCCCGCGTGCATTTTTCGGTGCGCTGCGCAAGGGTCGGACGCTGGGTGTTGAGGCTACATTCAATTTCTGAGTGTCAGGACGCCTGAACGCCTTTGTCAGTCGGCTTTGAGCCAGCTGCCCAATTCGTCGACTGATAGAAGCCGATGGAACTCGACGCCGATCATACCGGCTGCGCGCCACTTTATGGTGGCGCGCACAGCACGTTCTGCATCGAGCCGGACCAACAGATTGCTGTGCAGCTTGGCGTTAATCTCGCTGCCCAACTTGGCGCCACGTTGCGACAGGTCGAGCAATTCGGCGCCAAAGCTCCGGTCGTCGAGGCGAAGCGACACAATTTTGTTGGCCTTGAACCGCGGCAGCCGTGCGCGTGTTCCGTCGGGCTTTACCGAGGGCTTTGCAAGAATTTCATCCACTGCGATTTCGCTGGCGAATTTCACGCCGACGGTTTTGCCATCCTTCCAGACAACCTCTCCGGTCAATTCCTGATCGTCCAGCAGCGCGACCGAAACCGACTGGCCGATGTCCAGCGGGAAGTGTGCGTCGATCATCATGCCGCCCGATGAGACGTCGCGGACCATGCCGAGGCATTCGGCGTGCAACTGGATGTCCTTGAGACGCGCGATACGCATCACCTTTACATTGCGCGCATGCTGACGCCGATCGGGGTCGTTGGCGACCTCGACAACCGGTTCAGGTTCGCTTTCACGCATAGAAAATTGAGGCGCAGGCATTTCCATCATGGAGCGGAATAGCGCTCCAGACCCTAATATTGCATCCGACGAACAAGGTTAACGTCGTGGAAGGTTTATGCTCCTGAAAGCAGCCTTGTCATTCAGGACAAAATTCCCTTAGCATCATCGCGATTACAGCCATTCAACGCTTCGGGAGCAATTCATGCAGTCAGTATCAACGCAGCTAATCGACGACGTTTTCGTGGTTGTGGTCGACAATCCCCCCGTTAACGCGCTGTCCTGGCATGTCCGGCAGGGGTTGCATGATGGTTTTGGACAAGGCTTGGCTGATCCGGCGGTCAAGGCCATTGTCCTTCGGTGCGCCGGTTCGACCTTCATTGCCGGTGCCGACATCACCGAGTTTGGCAAGCCGCCGCAAGGGCCGGATTTCAATGCGGTGCTCAACATGATCGAGGCTTCCGACAAACCCGTTGTCGCCGCTATTCACGGCACCGCTCTTGGCGGCGGGCTGGAGACCGCCTTGGTATGTCATTATCGCATTGCCGTACCGTCGGCAAAATTGGGCGTACCGGAGGTCAAGCTGGGCCTGCTTCCCGGTGCAGGCGGAACGCAGCGTCTGCCGCGTGTCGTCGGTGTGGAGGCGGCGGCAACGATGTGTTCGTTGGGCGAGCCTGTGCCGGCGCCCAAAGCCGAAGCCATGGGACTTGTGGACAGGATGGCGGGTGAAAACAGCCTTGCGGAGGATGCCATCGCCTATGCCCGCGAACTAATAGCAGCCGGACCGCGTCCGACACGGGAACGATCAGTAACCGGCGATATTGCTGCCATCGAACAGCTGAAAGCGGCCAATGCCAGGAAATGGCGGGGGTTCGAAGCACCCTATGCCAATCTTGCCTGCGTGGAAGCTGCCACGCATTTGCCATTTGACGAAGGGCTGAAATTCGAACGCGCCGAATTCCTGAAGCTGATGGGCGGATCGCAGTCGGCGGCGCAGCGTTACATGTTCTTCGCCGAAAGGCAGGCGGCAAAGATCGATGGTTTCCCCAAGGATCTGCCGCTGCGCGATGTCAAAAAGGTCGGCGTCATCGGCGCAGGCACAATGGGCGGCGGCATTTCGATGAACTTCCTCGCCAAAGATATTCCGGTAACCATAGTCGAAATGGTGCAGGAAAATCTCGACCGGGGTGTGGGGGTAATCCGGAAAAACTACGAAGCCAGCGCCGTCAAGGGTCGTTTTACTGCTGAGCAGGTCGAAGGGATGATGGGTTTGCTGACCTCCTCGCTCAGCCTCGACGATCTCGCCGATTGCGACCTTGTCATCGAGGCCGTGTACGAGAGCATGGACGTCAAAAAAGAGGTCTTCGGCAAGCTCGATACGATCTGTAAGCCGGGTGCGATACTGGCGTCGAATACATCCTATCTGAACATCGATGAAATCGCCGCCTCGACCTCGCGGCCGCAGGATGTGGTCGGCATGCATTTCTTCTCACCCGCCAATGTCATGAAGCTGCTCGAGGTGGTGCGCGGGGAAAAGACTGCTGACGACGTGCTCGCGACGGCAATGGCGGTGGGCAAGAAAATCGGCAAGGTCGCCGTGGTCGCTGGCGTCTGCCACGGCTTCATCGGTAACCGCATGCTGTCGACACGCCAGCAACCGGCGATGCAATTGCTGCTCGAAGGCGCGACCCCGGCGCAGATCGACAAGGTGCATACCGATTTCGGGATGCCGATGGGTCCATTCCAGATGAGCGATCTTGCTGGCCTCGACATCGGTTGGCACCGCGATCCTGCGCGGGTGGAAAGCATCCGCGATGCGCTATGCGCCGCCGGGCGCTTCGGACAAAAGAACCGCAAGGGCTTTTACGATTATGACGAGAAGCGCGTCGGAACACCAAGCGATGAAGCGCTTTCCATTATCGAAGAGTTCCGTGCCACCTCAAACCTGTCCAAACGCGAAATCAGCGATCAGGAAATCGTCGAGCGCACGCTCTATCCGATGGTCAATGAAGGCTATAAAATCCTCGAAGAAGGCAAGGCGCAACGCGCGTCCGATATCGATGTTGTCTGGATTTATGGCTATGGCTGGCCGATCTACCGTGGCGGGCCGATGTTCTGGGGCGATCTGGAAGGGACAGGCAAGATTGTCGAGGCGCTGGAGCGAAACGGCGTGAAGGTGGCGGAGAGTTTGAAGGCGAAGGCGTAAAGAAACTGTCTGGTGCGGCCAAGAAGACTCGAACTTCCACGGGCTTTCGCCCACAACGACCTCAACGTTGCGCGTCTACCAATTCCGCCATGGCCGCACGCGCCTAGACAGGTAGGAGCGCGCCACTAGCAAAGCCGCTTGGTCTGCGCAACAGGCATTATCGGTTGGGAAATCCGGCTGAGGTTGTCGCATAACGGCACACAGCTTCAGCAATTTCAAAGTCGGCCGGGTTTTTGTTCGATGCTCCGGCAATGAAGCCTCATTCTGCCTTGCAGGAATTGGTAAACAGGTTGTTTACCTTGATGATGTTCGTCCTTCTGCCTTTGCTGCTTGCCGGGACCCCGATTGCTGCCGACAATGTTGCGCCGAAGGGACAGGTGACACGCATGGCGTCGGCATCGGTGAAAATCATCCGGGCGGAGCGGATCGGGCCATTGCGTCTGGATGTGCAGTTCCGCAAGCCCGACCGGCAGGTGCGCCAGCGCGAGGCCAGACCGCTGATCGAGTTTTTCTAGGCCGCGAGCCGCTCGACGCCATATTTGCGCATCTTTTCGATCAATGTGGTGCGCTTCAATGTGAGCATCCTTGCAGCCTCGGAAATCACCCCCTCGGCGCGTTCGAGTGCCACCCGGATACGCTCCAGCTCGATCCGCTCGATCTGCGCCTTGAGGTCGATCGGGCCATCTGCGGGTTCGGCGATGGCGATGTCAATCGCCTGGTCCGGCCGCACTGGCTGGGGTTTGGGAGGCGTCCGCCCCAGCAGTTGGTCGACACCAAAGGCGTCAATGATCTCGCCGGGGAAAAGAACGGATCCGCGCTCGACGACGTTGCGTAGCTCACGCACATTGCCTGGCCAACTGTGCATCATCAAACGCTGCATTGCCGCCGCGCCGAATTGGCAGGAGGCAGCAATGCTCCTCCCTTTCTGGAAATGCGCTATAAGTTGCGGGATGTCTTCGACGCGGTCGGCCAGGCTTGGCACCTGGAGCAGGACTACCCCGAGCCGGAAGAACAGATCCTCGCGGAAGCGGCCTTCTACGATCGCGGTTTCGAGATTCTGGTGTGTCGCCGAGATGATGCGGACATCGACCGGAAGCGCGACGTTGCCACCGACCCGGTTTACCATCCCGTCCTCCAGTACGCGGAGCAGCTTGACCTGCATGTCGAAGCGCATGTCGCCTATCTCGTCGAGGAACAGCGTTCCCCTGTCGGCATTTTCGAAATGGCCAACGCGGCGGTTCTGCGCGCCGGTAAAGGCGCCCTTCTCATGCCCGAAAAGTTCGGATTCGATAAGCTCGGCCGGAATTGCGCCGGTGTTGAGTGCAATATAAGGCTGCGCGGCGCGGGGGCTGGCGGCATGGATGGCGCGAGCGACGACTTCCTTGCCTGAGCCGGACGGGCCGCAGATCATGACCGAAGCATGCGATCGGGCAACCCGCCGCACCATTTCGCGCAGAGCGGCCATAGGTGCGCTATTCCCGATCAACAGGCCTTCAACGTCGGCCTTACTGTCGGATTTGCGTTCGGTAATGGTCGGTGTGTTGATCATTTCTGCCCCCGGTTTCAGGTCTGTGAGGCGGGTTTTGGCGAACATGGTTAACAAAAGCCTACCGCAGGACCCGAGCGGGCCGGATATGGTCCGTAATGGATGCAGGCAGCATTTCGGACGGGAGGATTGCGTCAGCTGTGTCCATTTCGGAGATTGAACTCAATCGTCACCGACCGTTTTCCAGCCGAGCGTGATCGACATTCTCCGATTGCGGGAATCATACGGGTTTGTCGGCACATAGGGCTCGCGGTCGGCCACGCCCTCAATTCGCAGAAAGCGCTGCGCGCCGACACCGGTGCGGGCGAGGTATGCACGTGTTGCTTCGGCGCGGGCCGATGACAGTTGCCAGTTGTTGACGCCAAGGCCAGGGCTTGTCGGCTGCGCGTCGGTATGGCCGCGAATGATGATGCCGTTCGGCATCGCACCCAGAACCTCTGCCACCTCCCCTAACAGAGCCAGAGCATCGGGCGTCAACATATCGGTGCCTGATATGAACATGGAAAAATCGGCTTCGTCCAACAGGTCGATACGAAGGCCTTCGCGTGTCTCGATGAAACGCAGATTGCGGGCGAGGCGCTTTATTTCCTTGCTGGTCGACAGTCTGGCCATCAGCGATTGACGGATTTGTTGAAAACGGGCGCGGTCCTTGCCGATGCCCGATGCTTCCTTTGGTCCGCCTGTTGCGTCGCGCGGAATGGTCATGCTGCGGCTTCCGGTTTGCCCGGCGCGATTTGGATATTTATCGACCGAGGTAATCGAATCGCCGCCGAAAAAGCTTGTCGATCCGGCGCTGTCCTGCTTGCTGGCGACCAGCGTCGGCGAAAAATAATCGGCCAGTGCCTTGCGCTGCTTTTCGGTGGTCGCGCCCAAGAGCCACATGAGCAGAAAGAAGGCCATCATTGCGGTGACGAAGTCGGCATAGGCCACTTTCCACGCACCGCCATGATGCCCGCCATGGGCTTCTTCATAGACTTTCTTGACAATGACGGGCCGGACCGGCTCGTTTGATTTCGCCATCACCGCCCCCGCATCCCGTCGAACACTTCAGCGAAGCTGGGCTGGTTCGAATGTTCGATACCGGAGCGTGCGGCCTCTATGACCAGAGGCTGCGGGTGTCCGTGCAGCGACGCGATGATCATTTGCTTGACGACATGATAGATGGCAGCGTCGGCCTCGATCACCTGTTTGGCCCGGTTGGCGAAGGGGCCGACAAGGCCATAGGCCAGCAATACCCCCAGAAAGGTACCGACCAGCGCCGAGCCGATCATGCCCCCCAATATCGCAGGCGGCTTGTCGATCGAACCCATTGTCTTGACCACTCCGAGCACGGCAGCAACGATGCCGAGTGCGGGAAGTGCGTCGGCAAGACCCTGCAAACCCTCGGCAGGTTTGATGCAATGGTGGTGATGGTTCTTGATACTGTTATCCATCACCTCCTCGACCGCATGCGGATCGAGCGTGCCCGAGGAGACAACTACCAGCCGCAGTGTATCGCACATGAGGTGGATCAGCGTCTGGTCCTTCAGCAGCTTGGGATATTCATTGAACAGCGATGAATTTGCCGGATCCTCAATATGCGGTTCGAGTGCTACCGGTCCTTCGGTTTTCAGCATCTTCATCAATTTCGAAACCAGGAAGATGCAGTCGAGATAATCCTGCTTTCCATATTGCGGGCCCTTGAAAACCTTGCCCAAACCGCCGCCCAGCGCTTTAAGCTCCTTGCCCGAATTGCCGATGATGAGCGCGCCGACGCCGGCGCCGCCGATGATCAGCATCTCGTGTGGCAGCGCGTGCATCACTGGCTCCAGATTGCCGCCGGTCAGCGCGAAGCCGCCAAACACCATAAGCAACAAGACAATGATACCGATAATTGCAAACATGAAGTGGCTGACCCGGCCTGAAAGATTCAGCAGGTAGAACGACAGCACAGCTTGGCTTTTTAGGCTGCAAGACCATTGAGCGAGGGGCCGGGCAAGGCTGTTTTTTTGCTGCTATCCATCTAGCCGACCCGATGATAATCCGAAAAGGATGCATGAGCGCAAATTACTTGCAGCATATGATGCCGTTCTGTCCGACATTTATGAGGCAGCGCTGGTACCCGCGCATTGGGATGTCGCGCTAAGTTCGCTTATCAACCATTTCAGTCCGCCGCGATGGGATGTCGCCATGCTGGTTTGGGAAAGGCTGCATCCCGCTACCGGCCGCTTCATCGGCGCCGCCGGTGTCAGCGATTTCGCGCGTGCAGGTTATATTGCAATGTTCGCCGGACGACAGCCGTGGAGCGTCAACGGCCACGCGCTTCCCGTCGGGCAGGTCGTGCACAGCGACGAAATCGTCCCGCGCGATATATTCAAGCGACATGATTTCTACACCAACTTTCTGGCGAACTGGGAGGATGAGGTTGCAATAATCGCTTCGCTCGACCGTCACGGGCAGGATCATTTGGGCCTGTGCATGCCCGCGCCGGATGTTGGCGATTCCTCGCTGTTACGGCAGGCTGTTACGCGACTGGTACCGCATATCCAGCGCGCTTCCCGAATCAGCCGACGGATCGGTGAGGCCGACCTGCGTGCGGCCAACGCCGAGGCCGGGCTGGACGCCTCACCCTCGATCATCCTCACGCTGGGTCCGGACATGGAATTGTTGCACGCTAACCGGCAGGCGCAGGAATGGTTGGGAAGAACACAAGGCGCGAGGCAAGTACAGCAACGATTGCGTTTTGCCGACAAAGACGTGCAACAGCGATTGGCGAACCTGGCCAAGGGCATGGGTACGAACCGCACCGAAAATATTACGATCGGCGATGAATTGCGGACGATCTTTCTGGTCGCCATGCGCGTCGATCCGGGCGTTTCAGCAGATTTGGCGGGTGCCAATGGAGGTGCTGCGGTGCTGCTGGTTGGCGGTGGACGCCGCGACGTTTCGGTCCAGATCGTCGAAAGGCTTCGCGACTGGTTCGACCTGACGCCGTCCGAAGCAAAAATCGCAGCCTATATCGCTGATGGCAAGTCGCTGGAGGAATATGCAAGCGATCGTGGCGTTTCGGTCAATGCAGCACGTTTCCTGATCAAGGGTGTCTTCGCCAAGACCGGCGTGAGGAGGCAGGCCGAACTGGCCGCCCTACTGCGCGAAGCCCCCTTGGATTGGCACAATCCGATCGACAATTTTGTAACCACCATCTGAGTTGCTACCCATATGGGCAGCGAACCAGGTTTGCTGTCTATCTAGCTTCCGGCAATCGGCGCAGGGGCACATTCGCCTCCTGATTGGCTCCCGCCCGACTATTACGGGAGACTTATCATGAAACATATCAAGTTGATACTCATACTTTCAGCACCGACCGCAATTGCTGCGCTCGCTGCGCCCGTGTGGGCAGACGCCACACCCGAATGCAATGACGGGCCGAATCCGTTATCAACCGAGTGTGGCAGTAACTCATCCGCGACGGGTGGTGGCGCGACGGCGACCGGCAATGGCACCAACGCCAGCGGGGGCTTTAGCACCGCGACCGGCACAAACAGCACCGCGAGCGGAATATCCAGCACAGCAACCGGAGGCGGCAGCGGGGCAACGGGTACAGCCAGCACCGCAACAGGGGCTTCAAGTTTCGCCACAGCGAACTTCTCGACTGCGACAGGCTTTACCGCGACCGCCAGCGGCGAGGGGGGCACGGCCACCGGTTATAACAGCGTTGCCAGTGGTGGACTCGGTACCGCCACCGGTTTCAGTAGCTTGGCCAGCGGCGACAGCAGCGCAGCAACCGGTGCTTTCAGCCGTGCTGCCGGGGTTGTAAGTATAGCCAACGGGTTCAGCACAAGAGCTTTTGGCCGGGGTGATATCGCAACCGGTTCTGAAGCTTTGGCAGGGGGGACCGATAGTTCGACCAGCAATAACACCAACGGCAACATTGCTATTGGCGCTAGCTATCTGGCGATCTTCGGCGTCCCCGCGCCAGTGGGGACACCGACACAAACGACTGCGAACGGGGGCAACTCGGTTGCCATTGGCACGGTGGCGCAAGCCACCGGCCAAGGCGCGATCGCATTGGGAGGCACGTCCAACGCAAATGCCGTGGACGCAACCGCGTTAGGGAGGGGGGCCAGAGCCAACGGCGTGCTGGCGACTGCCGTCGGCGCGGGTTCGCAGGCTCGCGTGTCCGAATCCACGGCGGTCGGAACGCTGGCGATAGCCGCCGGAGTCAAGTCGACCGCTATAGGTAACAATGCTGGGGCAGCAGGGGATCAGAGCCTTGCTGCGGGCTATCTTGCGCAATCCATCGGCCCCGTATCGACCGCCGTCGGAGCCGGTGCGCAGTCTCTTGGGGCTTCGTCGGCAGCTCTGGGCAATGGCGCCGTTGCCGAGGGTGAGTTTTCGACATCTCTTGGTCCGCTGTCGGTAGCGGCGGGCGGAAACGCCCCTGCCCCCGGCGCTATCGCCGTTTCCCGTTCGAGCAACAGAAAAGGGCTGGGGGCATAGTCCCACGGCCAACGGGGGGGGGCAACACACCCCGCGGGGGGTGCGCCGCGCT
>JACVCM010000054.1:19478-21749 GCA_016742125.1 Sphingomonadaceae bacterium
GGGGGGGGGGGTTTTCGCACTGTCTGGGGCGTGGTGCGGGAGGGGCGGGCGAACCCGGTGGGGCCGGGGGTGATAGCGCCATGGCCAGTTCGAAAAACCGGCTGGCCTTGGGCTCTTTGGCCCAGGCATCGGGGGGGGTTGCAACCAGCCTGGGGGGTGCGAGCCGTGCCATCGGCTCCAATGCAACCGCGGTGGGCCAATCGGCGGTTGCGCGTGGCTCGGGTGCCGTGGCAATCGGCGGCTCGGCAGAAGGCGCAAATGCCGTAGCACTCGGAACAGGCGCTCTGGCGAGCTCTTCCGGCAATATTGCACTTGGAGGAAATTCCGTGGCATCGGGCAGCGGATCGATAGCAGTCGGCAATTTTTCCTTTGCGACAGGGACCAATTCGGTTGCTGTTCAAGGAGTGGCGAGCGGTTTGAATTCAGTTGCTATGGGCGGGACGGCGACCGCTGACGGTGCAGTGGCGCTGGGCCGTGGCTCGATTGCGGACCAGGCCGATACCGTGTCGGTGGGTGCAGCGGGCGGTGAGCGTCGCATCGTCAATGTCGCGGCAGGTACGGCTGCCACCGACGCCGTCAACCTGTCGCAGCTAAATGCATCCGTTAGTGGCGCTTCAGCCAGCGCCGCCGCCGCGCAGGCGACCGCCAGCACCGCGCTGGCCAATGCCGGGACAGCACAGACGACGGCCAATAATGCACTGACGGTGGCCAATGCGGCGACCGCGCAGAACACCGTGCAAGATACCCAGATCGCCGCCATTCAGGTGATTAACAACAGCCAGAACAGCCGCCTGACCGCGCTGGAGACTGTCAGCATTGGAGCCATCCCGGCATTGCAATCGCTGACTGCCCTGCACAGCACGCAAATCGGCGAGTTGTTTGCGCTCACCGACCGTGACCGGCGTGATGCGCGTCGCGGAACCGCTGCGGCCATCGCGCTGGTGGCGGCGCCGATGCCGTCCGGGGCTGGCAAGGTCAGCTACAGCCTGCATGGCGCAACCTATCGCGGCGAGCAGGCACTGGGGCTGTCTGTCGCGATCCGGGCCAACACCGAAAATCCGTTCGCGATCACCGGCGGTGTATCCTACTCGGGCGGCAAGAGCACGGCCGCACGGGTGGGTGTAACCGGCGAATTCTGACGAATTGGCACGCACCGGGAAGCTCCAATGTCTCCCGGAGCTTCCGCGGGGCTGGGCAGGCTGGGGCAATTGTCTCAGCCTGCCGACTTGATCAGGGGTCTAGGCCAGAAAATCCATCAATGTCCGCCGGTTGATGCGCGCAAAGGCGGCCTGCGCAGCTTCAAGCGTCAGCGTCATGCCATTGAGTTCGGCAATCGCGCTACTCAAATCGGTATCTTGAAGCCTGGAGCGCTCCTCGGCCAGACCGATATCGCGCGATGCGGCCTTTTCACCGATATGTTCCAGTCTGGCGGCATGAAGGCCGACGCGTGCGGTTTGGTCGGCAATATGGTCGAGCGCTCCGCCAATGATATCGTTGGCGCTGCTAATGGCCGCAATGTTCCCCGCAGAGATGGCGACAGCACTGTCGCGGACGACCTGCGAAATCGGCACACCGGCGATTTCGAAAACCTCGCTGCGTGAAGGTACGGCTATGAATTGCGTCTCATCATCAAAGCGCATGGCAAGGCCGCTGCCCGGCGCAAATATAGCAGTGCCATCGGCCGATTTGGCGAATGATGCAGCCTCTATCTCATCGGCAATGGCATTCAGTTCCAGCGCAATCGACCCACGGTCTGCGCCGGATGCAGAGCCGTTCGCGGCGGCAATAGCGAGCTCCTTCGCCCGGGTGAGCAGGGCGGAGACAGAGCGCAACTGTGTATCGGCCTGCGCGGTCATGGAGGTTGCAAGGCCGATATTGGCGGCACGTGCATCGGCGTTTGCCTGCGCCCGCTTCAGGCCATTCAGCCGCATAGTAGCGTTCGGGTCATCCGACGCGCGTTGCAGCCGCTTGCCGGTCGAAACCTGCGCCTGCTTGTCCGCAATATGCGCCGCCATGCGCGATTGGCGTGCGATTTCCTGCGTCATACGATTTCCGGTGGCGTTGATCATAGTCCGGCCCTTCAGAAGATATTGAGCATCGTCTGCATCGTTTCGCGCGCCACCTGAATGGTCCGCGCGGCGGCCTCATAGGCCTGCTGGAAACGCATAAGCTCAGCGGCCTCACGGTCGAGATCCACTGCTGACATTGCATCTCGTGCGGCAAAGGCACCGTCGCGACGGCTGCCGGCGGCGGCCTCCTGCGCGCGCGCGG
>JACVCM010000157.1 GCA_016742125.1 Sphingomonadaceae bacterium
CATCCATACCGATGGCGCTATCCGGAACGACATATCGGGTGCGGCAGGAAGGACAGACGAGCAGCATTGCCGCCCATAAACATCAGCCGCACCCGACTTGCAACCCTGCTGTCATAAAATGCTGTGGACGGCGGCCTTTGTGCGCCAATCGCATGGTTAATAGGCTTTGCCCCGCCCCTCCGTTTGTGCCATCTCCAACGCCGATGCAGAGCGTGGTGGAATTCGACAATGTGGGGCTGCGTTACGGGACGGGGGCAGAGACGCTCACCGATCTCAGTTTCACACTATATCCCGGCAGCTTCTACTTCCTGACCGGGGCATCGGGTGCGGGCAAAACGTCTCTGTTAAAATTGCTGTACCTTGCACATCGCCCGAGCAGGGGCGCAATCCGCATGTTCGGACATGATGCAATCACGTTGCCGCGCGACCGCCTGCCGGGTTTTCGCCGGCGCATCGGCGTGGTGTTTCAGGATTTCCGCCTGGTTCCGCATCTCTCGGCCTTCGATAATATCGCGTTGCCGTTGCGCATTGCCGGCATCCAGGAAAAGGACCTCAAAGGTCCCGTTACCGAGATGCTGGCGTGGATCGGCCTCACCGAACGCGCCGATGCCAGGCCCGCGACATTGTCAGGTGGAGAGCAGCAGCGCGTGGCCATCGCTCGCGCGGTTATCGGCAGGCCCGAAATGCTGGTTGCCGATGAACCAACCGGCAACGTCGATCCCGACATGGCAAGGCGGCTGTTGCAACTGTTTGCTGCGCTCAACCGGTTGGGGACGACCGTTGTGGTTGCGACGCATGATATTCACCTGCTTCAGGAAATCGAGAACGCGCAGATGATGCGGCTCGACAAGGGTCGCCTGTCCGACCCGACGGGACAGTTGAAGCATCCGCCGCGGCCGCTGGTACTGAAAAACTGATGCTTCTGGACTTCGCCCTGCCTGCGCATGATCGCAAGCTTATTCCTGAAGGTCGCCTGTCGGGACCGATGCCTTGGGTGATCGCCATCATGCTGTTTTTGACATTACTTGTTGCGGCAGCTGGGGTGACGCTGGCTGACGCCACGCAGCGAGGCGGGGAGGACCTGGCACAAAGGGTCACGGTGCAGATTATCGAACCTGATCCGGTTGCCCGCGCCGCGCAGAAAGCGGCAGTTACGCGAATTTTGCGTGCTACCAGTGGCATTACCGATGTCCGGCCTGTTCCCGATGCCGAAGTGCGCAAATTGCTGGAGCCATGGCTAGGTAGCGGCATCATCGACGCCGACATTCCCGTTCCCGCGCTCGTCGATGCGAGACTGTCCGATGTACCGGACGGTGCAGCGCTGCGAGTATTGCAGGGACGGCTCGAAAACATTGCACCCGCCATCCGCCTCGATCCACATAGCAGCTGGATGGCTCCGTTTTTCGACCTCATGTCGGCGCTTACCTGGCTCACCGTTGGTATATTACTGCTGTTGCTGATTGCCACCTCGGCGGTTGTGGTCCTGGCTGTCAGAAGCACGCTCAACACGCATCGCGGCACGATCGAGATAATGCACATGATGGGCGGAACCGATCTGCAGGCCGCCCGTCTGTTTCAGCGTCGCGTAGCGCTGGATTCCTTGTTGGGCGGGGTTGTCGGTTTCACAGGCGCGACGGCAATCATCCTGCTCCTGGGTGGCCGTATCGCGGCCGTCGAACCGGGTCTGCTGGCGACCGCCAGTTTCCCCTGGTATGGCTGGGCGATGCTCGGCATTATTCCGCTTGCCGTGACCGGTCTTGCCATGCTTATGGCGCGCTGGACTGTGGTTTCGGCTCTTAAGAAGATGTTATGATCAGGCGGATTTTGTCATTCATCCTGCTGGCGTGGGCGCTAGGCTTTGCCTGGTTTGCATTGCTCTTGCCGCAACCTGCGGCACTGGCCAAAACGGATGGCGTCGTTGTCCTGACCGGAGGACCGAACCGGATCGATCGGGGCCTGGAGATTTTGCGATCGGCGAATTCGCGCAAGATGCTCATTTCAGGGGTCGACCGCGATGTCAGGCCGCCCGAACTAGCCGCCCAATATGCGGGATCAGCGAAATATTTCGAATGCTGCATCGATCTGGGCTTCGCCTCGGTCGACACCCGCTCCAACGCACTTGAAACCGCACGTTGGGCGGCCCGGAACGATGTGAAGACCTTACGACTGGTAACGCATGACTGGCACATGCGCCGGGCGCGGTTCGAACTCGACAGGGCGCTGCCGGACAGCATAGAAGTTACAAACGATGCGGTCTCGACCCAGCCGTCGCTTGGCGCCCTTTTCAAGGAATATAACAAATATTGGCTGCGCGCTGCGGCGGCCCTTGTCGGCATTTAGGCATCCCGCATGATGATCGCCGCTGTCCGGTCCTTCCTGTTCATGCTGGTCTTTTATGTCGGCTCGCTTTTCCACGTCATCATCGCCTTTTTCGCGCAGTGGTTTTCGATACCGCTGATGCAATGGGCCGTCCACGCCTGGTCGAAATGGCAATTTTGGTGCTATCGCTGGATTCTGGGAATCAAGGTACAGGTTCACGGCCAGCTTCCGGACCGCCCCGTTCTCTACGCCATCAAACATGAAAGCATGTTCGAAACCATCGATATGCCGCGGATGTTTTCGAAACCTGCCGTCGTCACGAAGAAGGAACTGTTCGACATTCCGATGTGGGGCCCCGCAGCGCGGGCATATGGCATGATACCGGTGGACCGTGAAGGCGGGGCAGGCGCGCTAAGGGCGATGCTGGCGCTTGCGCGCAAGATGATCGCCGAGAACCGACCCATCATCATTTTCCCCGAGGGAACGAGGGTCAAACATGGCGAGAGTCCGCCGCTGCAATCTGGCTTTGCCGGCCTCTACAAGCTCATCAACTTGCCCGTGGTGCCGATCGCGGTAAACAGCGGTTTGCTCAGCCCGCGCCAATGGGGCATCTGGCGGTCGGGCACCATCATCTACAAGGTCGGCGAGGAAATCCCCACAGGCCTGCCGCGTGAAGAGGTCGAGGCGCGTGTTCACGCCGCGATCAATGCATTGAACACCTAATGCTTCCGCCCGAAATCGGGCGCGTCGTCATCTTGCCCTTGTTCTACAATCGATCGCCTGATGTCGCGGGTGCGGGTGAAGAGGGCCTCCAGTTCATCGCCCTTGCCATAGCGGATTGCACGTTGCAGCGC
>JACVCM010000158.1 GCA_016742125.1 Sphingomonadaceae bacterium
ACGCGGGATGGAGCAGCCCGGTAGCTCGTCAGGCTCATAACCTGAAGGTCGTAGGTTCAAATCCTACTCCCGCAACCAACAACCCCTTTGATTTCCATGATAAAGTTTCCCTTCGGGGAAATCTGGAAGCACGTCCTCATACAATCTGTAAGCACACAGGAAGCATGTAGATTGTAATTTCATAACATTCTGGAAGCGCGCTCCCTATCGCGCTGCGTGCAGCCAACATGGCGTGGGCGTGTGCTTCTGGTTTGTGCAATCGGGTCGGCCTCGATTTTGGCCGATGCGGCATGTCGTTAGTCTGCCGAATTGTACGCCGACCTGCGAATGAGGTCAGGATCGCGCACTTGGCAAAGCGAAAATGATAACGCCGATAATATCGAATATCCCCGGCTGGATGGACGCATCAGGCTTCGGAAGACGGCTTGAAGCGGCGCGGTACCGATGGAGTCGCGTAATGCAGCCGGGAAGCCCGGGTCTTTAGCGTCTACCGGAGATGCGAAGTTCTCAGCGTCAGAGTAATGAATATCGCCAACTTGGACGACGCGAAACACACGCAATTAGAAATGCTCCCCCCGAAGTATTGCGTACTGATGTAGAGCGCCGCTCACGTTTCCGCTAGTGGAGAAACTTTCAACCGCCGACCAGTCGTCCACCATCGCGCTAGGGCGCACAACGGCGGAATGAATATCCCCAACTACGCTAAATCAGGGAAGCGACATAATCGGACCGAACCCATGTTGCGCGCCACCCTTATAGTCTCGGCGATGCTCACGGCCCAACGGATGGCGCAGCCCTGCTTCGACGCACTTCGCCCAAGTGCGGGCGCTTGCCCCGCAAGTACAAGCCTGGCCGGTTACAGACTTTCCGGTTCCCGGGACCAAAAATCGAGCGGACTTGCCGAAGCATTCCAGAGCACTCGCCGTCCGAGCAAATGGAGCTTATGCTGCGATCTTAGGATGAACCAGATTAGGTTCTACTTTGCAGGTAAATCCTCACCTCTCCGCGGCCTAGCATCTTCGAGAAGCGGCGATACTCATTGTGTTCTCGCTGCCATCTACCTGCCACAATAGCGGGATGGATATTCGCTGCCGCTGCGAGTTCGTTGATATCTTCGCTGTCCATACTGCGCGACACACTCTTCGACCACAATTCAGGCGGTATAAGCGCATTCTGCGCAAATGCGTCGGCCTCATCCTCGATTTGATCCGAACTCTTCAGTTCGAGGTCATCGAGAATGAGCGGCGTCGTGTCGCTGAGATGGTGTGAGACGTGGCAGAATTCGTGCAGGAGGGTGAACCAGAAATTGTCGACCCTGTCGTACCGCAGCGTCATGGCGATGACGTCAATGCCGTCGTCCCGGCACATCGCGGCGCCATCGAGATAGGTGCCCGGCAGATGCTCGAGGGTCACAAGGACAACGCCCCATTTGCGGAGCAATTCGCGGGCGCGCGCAGGGCCATCGGAAGCTGTGCTCAGCTGCGCGAGCGTCCGGGCGGCGTCGGCGCCGCGCTGCTTCTTCTTCGGCTTCGCGATGTCAACTTGATCGGCGAGATGGCGCACGGCCGCAAGCCAAGCGGTAAGCGCCGCTTGATCCGTCTTGGCGTTTGTTCGCTGTGTCCGCGACTTGCGCAGGAATGCGGCCGCTTTTTGTGGGCCGACCATGCGCTTCATGAAAGCGGCGTAAGTCTCCTTCGCCTTCATCAGACCCAGGCTGCGTAGCCGTTGCAGGGCGGGCACTGACGGCTCCTTGGGCTCTGCGGTCGGCTCGGGTTCGCCTTGCTGGATCAGCGCATCGGCAGGTATGCCGAGATGGCGGTGGAGTGCACGGATCATGTCCAGTGACAATGGCCGCGCGCCTGAAAGCACCTCGGACACGCGCGATCGCGAGCCGATAAAGGGTTCAAGATCGCGCGGTTTCAGCCCGGCCTGTTCCATCCGAAAGCGAATGGCCGCGAGCGGTGTCGGCGCTTCCATGGGATAATTGCGGCGCTCGAAATCGTCCATGACAAGCGCCAGCATGTCGATATCGTCGCGAGAAGCCTTGTCGGTTTTGTCCCATAGTTTCGCGAGGCGCGCTCTGGCCTTGCGGTAATCGGCATCGGTCCGGATCGGCGAAACGCTCACGTCTTTTTTCCCGGCCTCACTGCAATCGCCGAATCAAGATCCGAGGCAGTCCCAGCAAATTCCACCACGGCAACATCCTTTCCATAGCTGATAGCAATCGCTGCGCAATGGCAGCCGTCGAAATCGACGATGAGGCGCCCGCGCAGGAAACGCGCCGCGGGAAAGGCGGCGCGGCAATCTTCGTCCGACTGCCAGGTGGCCGCTTCAAGCTCTGCGGCCAACGCATGCACCGCATCGCGCAGATTGCATGCAGCGCCTTGCGTCAACGTCAACAGCTCGGGTCTGCCAATCAGCCTCATCGGCGCCTCGCATAGCCGGGAACGAATTGCAAGCAAAATAGCTCCCAAATTGGGAGCAACAATAACTGTTGCGAATCGGCACGGGATAGCAGATGATCACCTCGTTCCCATTTCGGGACATAGATGGAGCATCGACAGATGAACAGCGTGAACACCTCTCCCGGCACCTTGATCCGCATCGCCGATGCGGACCTTGAATTTCGTTCGGTCCACATCGGCGACAACACGCCGACCGGGCACCAGATCGCCCATGTGTCGGGCAGCAAGCCGCCCGACGATGTCGTCGTCCTGCGGATGCTCGACGACGGCGGTCTGGACCTGGTCCGCCCCGACGAAGTGGTTGATGTCAGCGACGGCCAGGCGCGTTTTGTCGTCGGCATCGCCGACCATGTCGCGTTCGCGAAGGTCGATGGCGAGCGGCACCAGTGGCTCGGCGGCGTGATCAGCGGCACCGCGCTGCGCCGCCTCGCCGCAGTGCCCGACGACCACGCGATCCTCCTAGAACGGGTGGACCAGCCCGACAAGGAGATCGCCCCCGACGATCTCGTCAATCTTGATCGCGAAGGCATCGAATCCTTCATCACCCGCAAAAAGAGCTGGAAGCTCAACGTGCACGGTGTCGTGGTCGAATTCGGGACGCCGAGCGTCAAGGTGCGTGACGCCTTGATCGAGGCCAAATTCGATCCCTCGAAGCCGTGGCAGATTTTCCTGAAGGTCGCGGGCCAG
>JACVCM010000002.1:0-29072 GCA_016742125.1 Sphingomonadaceae bacterium
CTACCCTAACCATGGCCACCAAACCGGCTTCGGCCACGAAGCGACGCCTGACGAAATCGACGCTGCGGGCGCCCAGGCCCAAACTGCCTTCCTGAAATGGCGTTCGGTCACTGCGCCCCGCCGGGGCGAACTCGTTCGCCTGTTTGGCAATGCTTTGCGCGAGAATAAGGAAGACCTGGCCCGGCTCGTCACTATCGAATGTGGCAAGCCCCTGTCAGAAGGCTTGGGCGAAGTGCAGGAAATGATCGATATTTGCGATTTCGCAGTCGGCCTGTCGCGGCAACTGCATGGGCTGACCATCGCAAGCGAACGGCCCGGACACCGGATGATGGAGCAATGGCATCCTTTGGGACCGACGTTGGTGATTTCTGCGTTCAACTTTCCGGTTGCGGTCTGGGCGTGGAATGCGGCGCTGGCACTTGTGTGCGGCAACAGCATTATCTGGAAGCCGTCGGAGAAAACGCCGCTGACGGCGGTTGCTGTGCAGGCGATTTTCGAACAGGCGACAGCCGATTTTGGCGATGCCCCCCTCCACCTGTCGCAGGTCGTGCATGGCGGCCGCGAAGTTGGCGAGGCCCTGGTCGCTGATCGCCGCTTGCCGCTAATCTCCGCAACCGGCAGCACCGCAATGGGGCGCAAGGTCGGGCAGGTCGCGGCGTCGCGCTTTGCGCGCACAATTCTTGAACTTGGCGGGAACAATGCCGCAATTGTCAGCGACAAGGCCGATGTGGCGCTGGCCTTGCGAGGCGTGCTTTTCTCTGCCTTCGGCACCAGCGGGCAGCGCTGCACGAGCCTGCGACGGCTGTTTGTGCATGAGGCGATTTATGACAGCTTCATACCCGCACTCAAATCCGCTGCTGCCTCAATGGCAATTGGCGATCCGCTGGACAGCCGCCATCTGGCCGGGCCGCTGATCGACCTGGCAGCGTTCGAGGCGATGGAGGCCGCGCTCGCGGAAGCGGCCGGCATGGGCGCGGATATCAGCGGCGGCGGGAGATTGTCGGGTCCGGGTGCCGGGATATATGTACAACCGACGCTGGTAGAGATGACATCCCATTCCGGCCCCGCGTTGCGCGAGACCTTCGCGCCTATTCTTTACATCTTCCGCTATTCCGATCTGTGCGAGGCTATCCGCCTGCAAAACAGTGTCGGCGCGGGGCTTTCGTCTTCGATATTCTCGACCGACATTCGCGAATGCGAGCTGTTTATGTCAGCGGTCGGCAGCGATTGCGGCATCGCCAACGTCAATATCGGTACATCGGGCGCGGAAATTGGCGGGGCTTTTGGAGGCGAGAAAGAGACCGGCGGCGGGCGCGAGTCTGGTTCGGATGCTTGGAAAGCCTATATGCGGCGCGCGACAAACACGATCAATTACTCGAACGAACTGCCGCTTGCGCAAGGTGTGACTTACGACCTAGGCTAGGGTGCAGGAGAGATACATGCTCGTCGAAAAACTGCCGCCGGTCAAAGCAACGCTGCAACCCAGCAACCATCCTTATCTGAATGGCGCCTGGACCCCGCAGCATGCGGAGGTAACCGCGTTCGATCTTGAGGTGATCGAGGGCGAAATCCCCACCGACATTGACGGCGTCTATTTGCGCAATACCGAAAACCAGTTGCATCAGCCCTTGGGCCGGTACCATCCTTTCGACGGTGACGGGATGATTCACCAGATCGATTTTTCAGGCGGCCAGGCAAATTATCGCAACCGTTTTGTCCGCACGCGATGCTTTCAGGCAGAGCAGGATGCGGGCGGCTCGCTTTGGGGCGGGCTGATGGACCGGGCGGGCACGTCGAGACGGCCCGGCTTCGGCGCGCATGGCGGGCTGAAGGACTCGTCGAGCACTGATATCATCGTTCATGCGGGCAAGGCGGTTTCCACCTTCTACCAGTGCGGCGAAGGCTATGTGCTCGATCCCGAAACGCTGGAGCAGGAGGGTGTTGCTCCATGGGTGCCGCTTGACGGCATTTCAGCCCACCCGAAAGTCGATCCGCGCACCGGCGAGTTGCTGTTTTTCAACTATTCGAAACATGCGCCTTTCATGCATTACGGCGTGGTCGGACCGGATGGCAGGCTGGCGCATTATGTGCCTGTTCCGCTTCCAGGCCCGCGCCTGCCGCATGACATGATGTTCACCCCCAACTGGTCGATATTATGCGATTTTCCGCTGTTCTGGGACGAGGAGCTGTTGAAGCGCGACGTGCATGTCACGCGATTGCACGCGGGAATGCCATCGCGTTTTGCGCTGATCCCGCGTCACGGCCAGCCGGAGGAAATCCGCTGGTTTGAGGCTGATCCGACTTTCGTACTGCATTTTATCAACGCGTATGAAGATGGCGATGAGGTTGTGCTTGACGGCTATTATGAGGAAGACCCCTATCCTTCACCGATGGAAGGGGGCGGCGAGTTCGCACATATGATGGCCTATGTCGACATGCACAGCTTCAAACCTAAACTACATCGCTGGCGTTTCAACCTTGCCGACGGCACGACCCGAGAGGAGCGGCTGGACGACCGGATTCTCGAATTCGGAATGATGAATCAGCGTTATCTGGGATTGCCCTATCGCTATGCTTACAGCGTCACGTCAAAGCCCGGCTGGTTTCTGTTCACCGGCTTTGTGAAGCATGATCTGCACAGCGGCGATTCCTGGCAGGTGCAACTTGGCGAAGGCCGCTATGGTAGCGAGGCGCCATTTGCGCCGCGTCTGGACTCGGCGGATGAAGATGACGGTTATCTTGTCAGTTTCGTAACCGACGAGAATGACGGCACATCCGAGTGCATCCTCATCGACTGCAAGCGCTTCTCCGACGGCCCGGTTTGCCGCATCGCGCTGCCGCACAAGATTTCAAGCGGCACCCATGCGCACTGGGTGGAGCGTTCGCAACTGCGCCGGTGATCACGCTACAAATTCCACTTTCACGCCCGGCTTCACCATCCCGGCGAGCTTGGCCGCATCCCAGTTTGTCAGGCGCACACAGCCATGGCTTTGGACGCGACCGATGGTGGCCGGTTCGCTGGTGCCGTGAACACCGTAATGCGGCTTCGACAGGTCGATCCAGACGACCCCAACCGGGCTGTTGGGGCCGGGCTTCAGGATCTGCTTTTCCTTGTTGTCGCTGACGTCCCAGAACAGTTCGGGATTATAGTGAAAGTCCGGATTGCGCGCGACGCCCTTCACGGTCCAGTTACCAAGCGGCAACGGGTCTTTCTCGCTTCCTGTGGTCACCGGAAATTGCGCGATCAGCCTGTCATCTTCGCCAAAGGCCCGCAACCAGCCTGCCGATTTGTCCACCACAAGCCGGACTACTTCCGGTTGTTCGGCTGCTACGCCGAGCATCGCCAGCGTTACGTCCCATCCGCGTACCTTGTCCTCTGCACGCGGCGGCATCACGTCGGCGATGTTGGGAACGATGATGCTCTTGCCTGCGCCAATCGAGGTATCAGACGAATTCAGTGCTACCAATGTTTCCGGTGTCGTGTGGAACCGCTCAGCCAGCGCCTCCACCAGGTTGCGGTAGCCAAGTGCGGGCAGTTTCGCTTGGTCGGCGGCATCTTTGGGCAAGTCCGGGAAAAATTGCTGCTGGGCGAAGGAAGCGGGGATTATGACACGTCGCGTCACCGGCACCGACGGTGCGCGCCCAAGCGCAGCCTTGGTTTCGGCATCAAACTTCCCGGTTTCCTCCAGATTGTTTGCCGCCTGAAATCCGCGGAGCGCGATTTTCAGCGAGTCGCCCTGCTTGCCGTCGATAACGCCCGGAGAAAAACCGAGACGCGACAGTGCAATCTGGACCGGCATCATTTCCAGTGAAGCGGGGGGCGCCGGAATATCGCCACTTGCCTCCGTGAACTCGAACGGGTTTGTTTCGGTTGCCGCCGGTGGTGCGGCGCGATCGCGGTTTTCGTCATTCTGCTGGCAGGCAGCAAGTGCGCAGACAAGCGCAAGCAAGGCGTAGTTTTTCAAGCGGAGTACTTTCGATGGTTATCCCGCCCTAACGCTGCGCAGCGACCGCTGTTCCGCCGGAAATTGGCGCGCCCTGCAGGAGTCGAACCTGCGGCCTCAAGATTAGAAGTCTCGCGCTCTATCCAGCTGAGCTAAGGGCGCGCGCCGGGCTTGCCAATAACGGCTTTGCGATGAAGTGCAAAGACGGTTATCACCACCGCATGCAAGATGCTCCGATTGTCAGCGAAAGCGCGAGCGCCGTTACCGGGCGGCAGTTTCGCTATTATGATTTTGTCATGGCGGCCTTTGTAGCGATTTTGCTGCTGTCCAACCTGATCGGCGCTGCGAAACTGGCGGATGTCGGGGGATATATTTTCGGTGCCGGTATCCTGTTTTTCCCGCTGGGCTATGTGATCGGCGATGTGCTGACCGAGGTATATGGCTATGCCCGCGCCCGTCGGGTCATATGGGCAGGCTTTGTTGGCCTGATTTTCATGGCGTTCATGAGTTGGGTGGTTGTAGAACTGCCACCTGCGGCCGGCTGGGAAGGGCAAGCCGCCTATGAAAGCGTCTTCGGGCAGGTTTGGCGCATCGTTTTTGCCTCGATCACGGCCTTCTGGGCCGGGGAATTCGTCAACAGCTATGTCATGGCACGAATGAAAATCTGGACCGGCGGTAGGCATCTGTGGACACGCACAATCGGCTCGACCGTCGTAGGGCAGGGCGTGGACAGCCTGATTTTCTACCCTCTCGCCTTTTGGGGGGTATGGAGCAATTCGCAGGTCATCACCGTTATGGTCACCAACTGGCTTTTGAAAGTGGGCTGGGAAGTGGTGCTGACCCCTGTGACTTATATCGTGGTTGGCTGGCTGAAACGTAAGGAAGGTGTCGATATTTTCGACGAGGGAACGAATTTCACTCCCTTCAGAACCAAGGTTTAAGATGCAGGAAAGATTACAGATACTGGCTGAAACATGGATCGGCTACAAGATCCGGCTGGTCGATTTTGTCGGACTGACGAACGATGCCATGCATGTGCATGGGTCGATCCTGATCCTTTTTGTGTCCGCGATCATCCTGCGGCGGCGGCCCGACAGCATCTGGTGCTGGTTGATCGTGTTCGCTGCGGAACTTTTCAATGAATATGCCGATCTAAAGGGCATAGCACCGGGTGAGGCGACAATCGATGCCGCAGTGCATGATCTTTACAACACCATGTTTTGGCCGACGGTCATTCTGATACTGGGCCGGTTCCTGTTTCCACCGCGCAAAAAAGAACCGCGCAAGAAAGCAGAAGATTCAGGCGAGTTCGCGGATCAGGCCTTCAAAGAGCCTGCGACCGTCTGAGCCGCCCTGCACCGCCTCGATCATGCGTTCGGGGTGGGGCATCATCCCAAGGACATTGCCTGCATCGTTCAGGATGCCAGCGATGTTTCGGGCTGAACCGTTGACGTTTTCGGCGTAGCGGAAGGCGATGCGGCCGTCGCCTTCGATCTGGTCGAGCGTGGCATCGTCGGCGAAATAATTGCCGTCATGATGTGCTACCGGAATGGTGATTTCCTCGTCCGCATCATATTGGCTGGTGAAGATTGACTGGCTGTTCTCAACCTTGAGTTTGACTGCGCGGCACACGAAGCGAATGCCTGCATTGCGCATCAGCGCACCGGGAAGCAACCCTGCTTCGGTCAGAATCTGGAAACCATTGCAAACCCCAAGCACCGGCACGCCGCGGCCAGCTGCTTCGACCACTGCCTGCATGACCGGTGAGCGCGCGGCCATCGCCCCCGAACGCAAATAATCGCCATAGGAAAACCCCCCGGGTATCGCGATCAAGTCGAGCCCAGTGGGCAGCTGGCTATCGCGGTGCCAGACCATGCTCGTGTCCGCGCCCGTGACGTCGCGGATGGCCACTGCCATGTCGCGGTCGCAGTTGGAGCCCGGAAACTGGATAACGGCGGCTTTCATCATGCCGCCTGCTCAATCTCGAAATTCTCGATCACCATATTGGCAAGAAGCTTGCTGCACATTGCCTCCAGATCGGCTTTGGAAACACCCGGCTCATGATCGATTTCGATCAGGCGTCCGGCGCGGACATCGTTCACGCCTGTAAATCCGAGACCTTCGAGCGCATGATGTATTGCCTTTCCCTGCGGATCGAGAACACCATTCTTAAGGGTAACGAAGACGCGGGTTTTCATGCGAGATACCTCAAGCTGCAGGTGGATGGCCTCCTATAGAAGCGGCACAAAATGAAACAAGGGGGGAGATAGCGCGTAACCGGATTTTAACCCTGTTCGGCAATCTCGCCTTGATGGTAACCGGTTTATGGCCGTTCACCACAGTTGGTTCGTGGTGGCAATTCCGCCGATCGGAGGAACCTATGGTTGGTTTGGCAACTGCGATGTTCATCGGGCTATTCGCCTTCGGCCACGAACTTTTTGGCTGGAGCGGCGTACCGAATGACGAGGTGCAGCTGGGGCTGTTCCTCGCCTTCATCCTCGGCATTGTATGCGGATATAAAACCAAGGGTTAACGCACAGCGGACGACGCACCAGATATTGCGGCAATCAATTCGTCCGGCAGCGCGCGAAAAGTGTAGCGGGGCGGCTTTCCCAGATACTGCTTTGCCAGTTGCCAAACATCGTTCGGCGTTATCGACTTGAACGTCTCTTCGCTGTTGCGAAACCGGTTTAGCGTTTCCGGTTTCGTCTGCGCCTCGTCAGCAACACCTATCCATGTGTCGTTGCGCAGGCGCCAGTCGGCGTAGCTTTCCAGTACTGGCTTGCGCGCCCGTTCGAAAAGGTCGGCATCGACCGGCTTTTCGACGATCTCGGTGATGATGGCTTCCACCGTTTCTTCGATTGCAGACAAATCCTTCGGGTCACCGGTTGTTGCAACGGCAAACAGACCGCGATCTGGGTAGACCCGCGACATGCTTGAGCTGGCGCCACCGCCATATGTCGCGCCAAGCTTCTCGCGCAACTCATCGATCAGGCGAACGGTGACGATCCGGGCTAGCAGGTCGACAGCCTGCGTCCGTTTCTGGTTGTCGTCGCCATCGGTAATCCAGACCCGCCGCCAGCTCAGCTGATTCGCCTCTCCGCGATGCGGGATATCGGCGGTGCCGATATTATCGGACCAAGTGGTTTTACGCTCGTCGGCATAATCGTCAGCGATTTCATCTCGCGGGGGCATAGCTCCGAATGTCCGCGCGACACTGGCAATCGCTGCTTCTTCATCAATGTCGCCCACAAGCGCGATTTCCAGGCGGTTCTTGACCAGCGCATCGCCAAGCGCGGCCCTCAACATTTCAAAGTCCACCGACTGTATGACTTCAAGCGGCTCGAGCGAAAACCGTGGATCATTGTCAGTCATGATCCTTACCGATGCGACATTCATTGCCGAACCCGGGGTGGCGTCCAACCGCGCATAGATTTCCGGTAACGGGCGGCGGAAAAGTCGAAGCGCGTTTTCGGAATAGCCAGGATCGGTAGCATAAGCCGCCATAACCTGCAGTTGCCGTTCCAGATCAGCTGGCGTAACTGCCCCGTAGCTTCCGAAATAATCGTCGGCAACGTTGAACGCGGCCGAAACCGTTGTCCCCGCAAGGATCGACCGCAGATCCTCGATATCATGGGCCTTGAGCCCGCCGGACACATAGGCCGATCGCATGAGCCGCGCCAACGGAGCGTTTTCCTTGCCGAAATGCAGTTCGCCGCCATCGATGCGGAGCGAGTATCGGATGCGATTGGCTTCGAAATCGGTCTTCTTCAGGTTGAGCAAAACGCCATTGGCAAAGCGGATGGTGCGAATGCCCAGATCCGGGATGGTCCGGTCATCGACCACGGTGCCCGGAGGACCGAAATCGGTGTAGGCGAAGGCCTGCTGATCACGCGCAGACGGGGCCGCAACAGCCAATGCGCGGCTTGCCCGATAGGCATCTGCCAGAACCTTGTCATCTATTCCCTCTGTTTGCTTGCTGGTCAGGAAAAGCTTTGGGGTGTCCAACTGACCGAACCACTGGGCATATTCCGCATCGATAGCCGCCTTGGTCATAAACGGACGCAGTTGCCGCCATAAAATCTGTCGGTACCCAGGCGAATTGAAGACATCGTCTCCAAGCCCGACCAGCTCGCCCGCAATCGCGCCGCTGGTTCGTGTGGCCTCACTGCGCGCGGCATTTTCATACACGGCGTCGAGCCTTTTCACCTGTTCTGCGATTTCGGCGTCGCTGAAACCATATTGGACCGCTTGCCGAACGATTTGTTCGGTAAAGGGTAGCAGCTCGCGCCAGCTACCATCCTTGCCCGATGCACTGAAACCGATGCGCGCATATTTGTCGCAAAAGCCGATGTCGAAGGTGAGGCCTCCGCCAAGAAACGGCACATCGTTTTCCCGGCTACGCCTGCTGATCCGTTGTGAAATGATTGCCGACGCAATTCTCATTTTCAACTGAAGCATGGCCCGTTCGACGGTGTCAGGGCGGGCCCTGTCAGGAATGATTTGCTGCACGCCGATTTGTTCACCGATCTTGGGATGGGCGAAGATGCTCGCCTCAATCTGGTCCCCGATGCCGATCGTGCACTGGTTGATGTCGCCGAGCGGCGGACCCTCGCTGCGCCAATCGGAAAATTTGGTTATGATTTGACGTTCGACAGCAGCAACGTCGACAGGTCCCACAATCACGATCTGCGTCCGGTCGGGTCGATACCATTTGCGGTAAAGGGCTTGCATCCGTGCCGCGGGTGCAGTTTCGAGTATCTTCTGGTCGCCGATGGGATAGCGCGTCGAATAATATGTATCGGGATAAAACAGGCTGTTCGCCGCCCGGGCGCTCTGGAATCCGAAATTCTCCTTCTCGCGCTTTTCGGCGATAACCACACCGCGTTCGCGTTCTACCGCTTCGGGATTGAATAGCAATTCGCTCGCCGTCTCGCGCATCAGGAATAATGCACGTTCTATCAATGCGGGATCGGATTTCGGCAGGTCCAGTTTATACTGCGTCTGCGTATAGCCGGTCGATGCGTTGGTATCTGCACCGAAGGACAAGCCCAGCCGTTCCAACGTCTTGACCATTTCGCCTTCGGGCACGTTGGTTGTGCCGTTGAATGCCATATGCTCGATGAAATGGGCAAGTCCCAACTCATCATCGGTCTCCGCTGCAGATCCGAAGTCGATGGCCATGCGGACGATAACCTGATTTTGCGGCCGGTTGTTCGGTCGGATCGCATATCGCAGTCCATTGGGCAGGCGTCCGTAGATTATGCTACTGTCGGGCTCGAGGTCCGATGTTTCCGCATTCCAGGGAGCAGTACGCTCTGCCCCTGCCGGAGTTTGATTGGCGATTGCGGGGCCGCCGAGCAACAGCAGCGCTGAAAAAATCCCGCCGAAAATCGTCCTTTGCTTCACCGCGGCTTATTTGCCTTTTCGCAACCGGTGGCTGACCATATCCAGAACGGCACCTTCGGTTTCTTCCGGCATTAGGCCGAGGCGGCGCGCTACTTCCTGATAGGCTTCGGCTTCCCCGCCCAGATCGCGGCGGAACCGGTCCTTGTCGAGCTTTTCGCCAGTTTCGATATCCCACAGCCGGCAGCCATCGGGACTGATTTCATCGGCGAGGATGATGCGCGAAAAATCGCCGTCAAACAGGCGTCCGAACTCGAGCTTGAAATCGACAAGGCGGATGCCGATTGCCGCAAACATGCCGCACATGAAATCGTTGATGCGGATCGCCATCGACGAAATGTCCTGCATTTCCTCCTGACTGGCCCAGCCAAAACAGGCGATATGCTCTTCGGCTACAAGCGGATCGCCGAGGCTATCGTCCTTGTAGCAATATTCCAGTAATGTGTGCGGAAGCGGTGTGCCTTCCTCAATGCCGAGCCGCTTTGACAGTGTTCCTGCAGCGACATTGCGCACGATGACCTCGATGGGTACGATTTCGACCTGGCGGATCAATTGTTCGCGCATGTTAAGGCGGCGGATGAAATGTGTCGGGATACCGATGTGCGACAGCCGGGTAAAAACATGCTCGGACACGCGGTTGTTGATCACACCCTTGCCTGAAATAGTTCCTTTTTTCTGCGCGTTGAACGCAGTCGCATCATCCTTGAAATATTGAATCAGCGTGCCTGGTTCGGGGCCTTCATACAGAATTTTGGCCTTGCCTTCATAGATTTTGCGGCGGCGCGTCATGCTTATGTCCTGACCTGGGCTTGAAATGATGCGCCCCGGCGGCGCAAGCTCGCTACCGGGGCGGTTTTGGTGGCTATAGGCCATTGCAACGCCTCGCGCAATTCGAGATAGGTTGCATGAATGTCCATCGATCTAGACCTGCTCATGCGTGCCTATGCCAATGGCATTTTCCCTATGTCAGACGCTCGTGACGATCCCGACACATTCTGGATCGAACCCGAACAACGCGCGATTCTGCCATTGGACGGATTCAGGCTGTCCAGATCGCTGGCCAAAACAATCCGGCAGGATCGCTTTCAGGTGACCTCCGACAGGGCGTTCGAGCGTGTCATTGCGACCTGCGCCGAAGCCCGCGACGACCGGCGCGATACGTGGATCAATCCCGATATCGAGGATGCTTTTTGCGAGCTGCATCGTTTGGGGCACACGCATAGCGTCGAATGCTGGCTGGAGGGGAAGCTGGTGGGCGGGCTCTATGGCATGGCGATGGGGCGCGCTTTTTTCGGCGAAAGCATGTTCAGCCGCGTAACCGATGCTTCCAAGGTTGCGCTGGCGTGGCTGGTCGCGCGGATGAAGGTTGGCGGTTTCGAGCTGCTCGACTGCCAGTTCATGACCGATCATCTCGCGAGCCTTGGCGCAGTAGAAATCAGCCAGCAAGAATATCTGGTGAAACTCGAAGCCGCGCTGGGGCGGCAGTATCAGGCTTCGGTCGTTTCCTCTCCCTCACCTTCCTTGTCAGCCGGTGCGGCGGGAGCAGGCGACTGGGGCGCACTTGACGGGGCCTTGGTGGGGGCAGGCGTGGCATCTCCCGATTTATCCTCGACCGCTGCTTCCTCGCCGGGGAAACTCATCCTGCAGGCTTTGACCCAGACGTCGTAAATCGGATGTTCGACAACATTGGCGGCGGGGTTCTCTTTGAACAACCATCCTGAAAACACGCGGCGCCAGCGTTCGGCGTCGGTTGTACCGGGTGGGCGTTCGTTGACGAGCAACTGCACAAAAGCACCTTCATCGGGATAGTTCTCCCAAGGCGCGGTTTTTTCACAGGCGCGCAGGCGAACAACGACCTTACCAAGCCGGATCGCTTCGCCCGGCTTGAGTTCGATATCACGGGTTTGGCCGTTGCGCTTGTTGAGCAGTCCTAGCACCGCAACACGTTCTGCCATCGGTGTCCCGATGGCCTCGCCGTCAGCCACCGCAATCTTGTCGTTGGTCGGCTGCGCCTTGCCGGCCTTTATCGAAGCAACGGCGTCTTCATCGCTTTTGCCGCCCAGCATGTCGCACGCACCGAGCGTTGCGGCGAGTAGCGGCATCAGCAACAAGCTGCGGCCAAGGCTCATGATAGGTCGGGACTCCATGCCTCATAATCGCCGGTGCCCCGCTGGCGCCGTCCGCCACGTGCGATTGCACCCGATGGCAGATATGCCGCCTCGGTCCCGGTCATATTGGGCGTCGGCGCCGCCTCGAACCCGCGCACTGGCGGCAGATACTCGTCCGGCGTTCCGTCATGCGTGCCGTGGAGCCAGCCATGCCATTCAGGAGGTACGCGGCTTGCATCGTTAGCCCCGTTGTAAATGACCCAGCGGCGCTTACCGTCCGTCGACTGGAAATAGCGGTTGCCCGCCGAGTCCTCGCCAACAGCCTTTCCTTTGCGCCAGCTATACAGCGACGTACCGATCGTGGCACCGTCCCACCAGGTGAAGATTTTTGCGAGGATTCCCATGGCCTGAGCGATTAGGGCGAAGCGTTGCGACGCGCAACCCTATTTGGCCTGCCACACCACCTTGTCGCCCGCGGCAATGCCAAGCTCGGCGGTCAGCCCGCCACGCAGTTCGAGAACGGCTGCAACCGGCTCACCCGATACCACCGAGTCGGTCGAATAGGGCACGGTATTTTCCGCGATGCTCTCGATTGTCCCGTTGCTGCGGACGAAAATGATGTCGAGCGGGATGACGGTGTTTTTCATCCAGAAACTCGCGGGCCGTGGCTGCGGGAAGGGGAATATCATCCCTGCATCATCGGCTAGCTCGGTTCGGAACATCAGACCCTTGGCCTGTTCGGCAACGGTTCCTGCAACCTCTACGGTGAATGCTCGCGTCTTGGCACCGCTGGTGATGCAAAGTGTGACCTGCTTGAGCCCGGCAGGCGACTGTCCCCGATCGGCCCCGGCGACACAACCGCTCGCCTTGCTGTCGCCATTGGCCGCAACGGTGCAGCCAGCGAGCAGAAGCCCGGCAAAAAATATTGCAGCGGCCCCGCGAAAATATCTCACTTGCCACCCCCGGTTTCGATCCGCGCGCAGGTGATCGCCGCCGCTCCCGCTTGCCGTACAAAGCATTTACCCTTGCCGCCAATTGTGATGTTGCCCGACCCGCGATTGAATATCTCGCTGTCTTCGGAAACCGTCGCGGTCGACACGGCATTGCCGATATGTTCGATCCGCAGGTTGCGCATGGGTGCCTTTGCACCGTCAAATCCGCCCGCACCATCAATGGTTACACGCCCGTCACGAATGGTGCCGCCGCCCAATTCTATTCGGCCATTGCCGTTGATATTTGCGGTGAACTGGTCGGCGATAAGCTTGCCGATACTGACGGAGCCATTGCCAGCGATCAGCATTCGTACCAGATCCTGCTGCCGTACCTCGGAGATCGCAAGCGTGCCATTCCCGCTTAGAGTAATATCCCTGATTTCCTGCGTGGTCAGCGTCACTCGCAGAGGCGCGGTAATAGGAACACCCTTGCTGTTGTTGAGGACATCCTGCAGCCGCACGCGCAGCGTCGTTCCGACCCGCTCAAGCTTGAGCGATTCCAGCATGCGCTTGTCGCCGCTGGCCATCGCCGATGGGGCCTTGCCGGTGGTCACATTGACGGCAATGTCGCCGATAACCTGAATATTCTCGAAACTTCCGACCAGTAATTTCCGCTCAATCGACCGGTTGGCCTGTGCCCATCCGCCAGCGGTCAGCGCCAAAACCGCTATGATACCAATCGTGCCTCGCCCCATTCGACCCAGCCCAGCCATTTCGGTGTCCTCTTCATATACCGGCCCTGCACCCCGTCGGTCGCAAAGCCGGCAGAAGATATGCCGCGCGTTACCGGCCGCGTCAAATGGCAACCGCCCGCAACATGCTTCCACAGCGGTTCGAATCGGCCCTGCCATTTCGCAGGTCCTGCATCCGGTGCCCGGCCATGTTCGGCGAACAATAGCCGCCCGCCGGGCTTTAGCACGCGCTGCGCTTCGGACAGCGCCATCACCGGGTCCTGCACTGAACAGAGGGTGAAGGTGGTAACCACGGTATCGAAACTGCCGCTGGCAAAGGGCAGGGCCTCCGCCACGCCTGCGGCGAAATTCGCCGAACGCCCGCGTTCGGCAAGCTCGCCCTGCGCACGCGAGAGCAGTTCGGGCGAGGGGTCCACTCCCGACAGGTTGCGCACCCGGTACCAGTCATAATATTGCAGATTCAGCCCGCCGCCGCAGCCAAGCTCTAGCACGTCGCCAGTTGCCATCGGCACGACCTTGGCGCGCACTGCCATTACCGCTGGCTGGCTGCATGCACAGCCGATTAGCGGCGGGACGATATATTTGTTCCAGAGCGCGCCGACCATCGGAACAGCGCCCGTTTACGAACAATTCACCCGGCCCGAACCCATTTTCGATGTGGTGCATTTCGCACCGCCGGTCACATCGACATCGCCGCTGCCTGCAATCGATATATCGACCTTGCCGGTGGCGTTCAGCTTAAGGTCGCCCGAACCCGCAATCGATACCTCCGCATCTGTCGCCGACAATTTTGCGGCATCGACCTTGCCCGACCCGGCAATCGAATAGTCAGCGCGCTCAACCTTGCCCGCCAGCATGAGGTCGCCCGCGCCGGCAATATCGCCCTTCAGCTTCTTCGCGGTCAGTTGGCCGACATTCATGCTGCCCGACCCGGCAATGTCGAGTTCGACCTCGTCCGCCTCCATCTTGTCCGCAGTAAAGTCGCCCGATCCGGCGAGCATCGCGGCGGTCAGCTTCGGCGCAGTGATGGTGACCGTCACTGCCTCGCCGCTCTTGCCGAACCATGTTCCTTTTTCGCGCCCTATGACGATGGCATCATCCTCGATCTTGTAGCGCAGCTTTGCAATGGCTTCCGCATTACCCTCTGCCTTGATGCTGAACGTGTCACCGGTGACAAAAACGATATTGTCCGGCCCGACACCTTCGACCTTGGTAAAGGCATCGGTGGTCGAGGCGCTGGTGGAAACGGGCTTGCCATTCTTGAAGCCGCCGCTCTCGCTATTGGTAACGTCTTCGACCGCATCGCCGACAGAGTAACCGCAGGCGGAAAGCGCAAGCGCAGTCAGCGGGAGAAGGAAAATGGGGGATTTAATCACGGGCGCCTCCAATGTGTATTGTTCACATAATACAGCTAAGGTCCGTCATGTACAACAAAAAAAGGGCGCCCCGAAAGGCGCCCTTCAGATTTTCCGGTAAGGCAAACTGGTTACTCAGCCTTTTCGTAATATTGCGGCGCGGCTTCGTTGAGCACGGCCAATATCTTCTGCAAGGCGGCCTTTTCGTCAGTTTTTTCCATCGCTGCCAGCTCACGCGCGAGGCGGCTCGAGGCAGCTTCGAAAATCTGCCGCTCGGAATAGCTTTGCTCAGGCTGATCGTCGGGACGGAACAGGTCACGGGTCACTTCGGCGATCGACACCAGGTCGCCCGAGTTGATCTTCGCTTCATATTCCTGCGCGCGGCGCGACCACATGGTGCGCTTGACGCGCGGCTTGCCGGTTAGAGTCTGCATTGCTTCCTTCAGCGTCTTGTCGCTGGATAGCTTGCGCATGCCGACACCCTCGGCCTTGTTGAAAGGCACACGAAGCGTCATTTTTTCCTTCTCGAAGCGCAGCACATAAAGCTGTAGCTGCATACCGGCGATTTCGCTGTCCTGAAGCTCTATCACACGGCCCACGCCATGCTTCGGATAGACAACATAATCGCCTACATCAAACATCGCCGCTGTCGACGTCATATTACGACCTTTCTGATTATTGGGAGAAATAAGCTTCTGGCGACCCCCGGGTCACCCATAACACTGTGCCGTTCATCCCTTGTGCCATGTACCGTTTCACTGGCCCCATAGCCAATGCAAACGCTAGGCCGTTTTCGACCTGTTGGAACATAGTGTAACAGATTCGCAATAAAATTTCAACCGTGCTTAACAGGCTGTCAATAGCGCGACTCGTCTGCGCTTCAGATTGCGCTCAATTTTCTGACGCGATTGTTGGAGGCGACGTCTGCGTCGGCATCGAGCGGCTTGATATCGACCGAGTTCATCCAGCACAAATCGTGATGCCCCAATACGCGGTCGTCGTGGCTGCGAATGGTAACGGGCAAGATCGGCTGCCGGTCGCGCTCGTCGACGAGGACGGGGTTGGAAGGAATGCCGGTGCCGAATTTTTCGCCCCATTGGCGCAGCGCGATCATCACCGGCAACAGTTCAAGACCCTTTTCGGTGAGGCGATATTCCACCTTGCGCCGGTCGTCGGGGCAGGGGGTACGATGCAGTATTCCGCTTTCGGTCAGGCGTGTCAGCCGGTTGGCAAGGATGTTGCGTGCGATGCCGATCTCGGACAGGAACTCCTCAAAATGCCGGACGCCATTAAAGGCGGCGCGCAGGATCATGAAAGACCATCGTTCGCCCATCGCCTCCAGCGCGGTCGGGAGGCCGCATTCGGCTATGTCCTGTAACGGTTCTCTAAGACCCATTGTTCATCCTCGGCATGCAGCGTGAGCGTGTGTTCAAAAAAATGCAACCGGAATTCAGTTTTAAGTTGCAACTAGAAACTTAATATAATAGGTAGTGGTTCGCAACTGGTTTTCCAGAGGCAAAAAACGCGGGAACGGCAACAAAAGTTCCGGCCAGCGTTTTTCAGATTTAGCAAAGCTAAAAAGGATAAGACGATGACCCTCTCCCATGTTTCTGCCCGTCTGGGCACCCTTGCCGCTGCCGCCGTTCTGAGCACGACGCTCCTCCTCGGCGTTTCGACCCAGGCGCAAGCCCAGTCGAACAAAGGCCCCTATTACAAAGTCGAACTGGCACAGCCCGCCGCGTCAAAGCAGGAATTGCTGCGCAGCGTGTTCGTAAAGTGCGAAGGCACCGCCTGCCGCGCGCCGATGGCTTCGACCGCGCCCAAGAATATGTGCATCAGCATCGCGCGTGAATTCGGCGAAGTGGCTGCGTTCAGCGCCGGCGACCGCATCTTCACTGCCGATGAACTGGCTGCCTGCAACGGCAACAAGAAGGAAGTGATCGCGAAGAACTAAGCTTCGCCCCACAAAATTTTTCGGCTCCTCTCTCCACCTTACCCCCCTCGCCAAGTTTTGGCGACAGAGAGCCGAAACCCCTTGGCGCCGGAAGGATATCCTTCCGGCGTTTTTGTTTGGGCCGGAGACCGTCCCAAAGCATTTCCGAGGGTTTGCGGCGGAAGTTGGCAACAAGTTGGCACCTATCTTCACCGATCAGCGGTACCGTTTACGGCCTTTGTCGTGCCGCTGCGTCGGGTCGAGATACATGCACAGGTCGCCAAACTCCTCATCGCTTAGCTTTTCCTCCTTTTCGGACGCAGCCTTGCCACGCTCCAGCCGTGCGGCAAATTCTTCGTCCGCAAGCCGCTCTTCGCTTTTTCCCGGACGCTGTTCGGACAGGAAGGACGGCAGCACGCCGTCCGCTGCATCGGCCATTTGCAGTTCGTCACCCAGTGTTTCCGGACCGAGCATTTCCTCGGGCGGCGCCGGGAGTTGCGGCTCCATCGCGCGCAGGCTGTCATCGACGGTCTGGACGGGGGGCGCGGGATTGGCGCGCGCCGCCTTGCCATAGCGTTCGGGCATCAAATTGCTCAAAAGGAAGGTCAGCAACCTGTCGCTGACCACGCGCTTGGTGCAGACGATCTCGCCATTTTCGTCGAACACGTGATGCTCGACACCCTCGATCGCGCGGTCGAAGGCAATATCCTCCAGACCGCGCCCTGCATGAAAGCGTGCCGCATCCCATGCCCGGTCGAACGCCGCGCCATGCGGCGCCCGCCGCAATTGCCGTGCCGATTCGCGGCTCATGCCGACAGCTTTGGAGGCCTGCGTGACCGAGCCGGTATCGGCGAGCACCTCGATAAAGCGCCGCTGTTTCTCATCGGTCCAGCCATCGTAACGCGGCCGGCGGCGCACCGGAACCCAGCGATAATCCTCGGGATTATAGGGCTCCGCCTCTTCTGGCGTCAGGGCATCGTCGTCAGGCTTGGGCGCGGCAGGAGGGAGCGGGGTGGAGGGGGAGACAGCGGCCATCGAAACATCGACAGCGGCGTCGGGGTGAGTAGGTGTGGGGTGATTCTGTTCCATCTGGCAGTTTAGAACATAAATAGAACATTGTAGGAAAGGGGTTTTTGGACGTGATTGAATATTTTTGCGTTTGTTACCTCGTGCAAGTGAGCGCAAACGCCAAATTTACTTCGTCTGGCACATCATTTTCTTGTTGCATCGCAGCGTAAATCCACCACTTTGGTATCACCATGATGCGGCAATATGAACTGGTGGAGCGGGTGCGCGCTTATGATCCGGAGGTCGACGAGGATCGGCTGAACCGCGCCTATGTCTTTACCGTCCAGATGCACGGCGCGCAGAAGCGGGCTTCGGGCGATCCTTATTTCTCGCATCCGGTCGAGGTGGCGGGTCTGATGACCGACCTCAAAATGGACGAAGACACGATTATCACCGCACTGCTCCACGACACTGTCGAGGACACGCTGACCAGCATCGAGGATGTCGAGAGCAAGTTCGGGCCGGAGGTTGCGCGGCTGGTCGATGGTGTGACCAAGCTGTCCAAGATCGAGGCGCAGACCGAGGATGAGCGTGCGGCCGAGAACTTGCGCAAATTCCTGCTGGCGATCTCGGACGATATCCGCGTGCTGCTGGTCAAGCTTGCCGACCGGTTGCACAATATGCGCACACTGCATTTCATCAAAAGCCCCGAAAAGCGTCGCCGGATCGCCAAGGAGACAATGGACATCTACGCGCCCCTGGCGGAGCGGATCGGCATGTATGAATATATGCGCGAGATGCAGCTGCTCGCCTTCCAGCAGCTTGAGCCGGACGCATACAAGACCATAACCGACCGGCTTGCCGAAATCCGCCGCAAGGCCGATGTCGAGATAGACCAGATCAACCGGACCATCGCCTGGGAGATGGAGGAGGCGGGACTGAAGGTGAAGGTGTCGGGGCGCGAAAAGCATCCCTATTCGATCTGGAAGAAGATGCAGGAACGGCATGTCGCGTTCGAGCAGCTGACCGATATCAATGCGTTCCGGGTGATTACCGAGAGCGAGGAAGACTGCTACCGCGCGCTCGGGGTGCTCCACCGCCGCTGGCAGATGGTGCCGGGGCGGTTTAAGGACTTTATCTCCACCCCCAAGCGCAACGGCTATAAGTCGGTCCACACCACGATCATGTTCGCCAAGAATATGCGGGTGGAGGTGCAGATCCGTTCGGCCGAGATGCACCGCGCATCCGAATATGGCTTTGCAGCGCATTGGGCGTACAAGCAGGCGGATACGCCCGACGGGCAAGCGGGGTGGCTGCGCGACCTGATCGAGATACTCGAGACCAGCCACGATGCCGAGGATATCCTCGAAAACACACGGATGGCGATGTATCAGGACCGCATCTTCGCCTTTACACCGAAGGGCGCGCTGCACCAGCTGCCCAAGGGTTCGACCGTGGTCGATTTTGCCTATGCCGTGCACACCGACCTGGGCGACAAGACCGTGGGAGCGAAGGTCAACGGCCGGCACGTGCCACTGCGCACGCAACTGTCCAACGGCGACATGGTCGAAATCCTGAAGTCCAAGGCGCAGGAGCCGCAGCCGACCTGGCTGAACTTCGTGACGACGGGCAAGGCGCGCGCCGCGATCCGCCGTCATGTCCGCCACCGCGAGCGGGACGAGCTGGTCGCCATCGGACGCAAGCTGTACGAGGAAGTCGTCGAGCGCATGCCGGGCAAGATCGGCAAGAAGGCGCTGGCGGCTGCGGTCGAGCGGCTGAAGCTCGAAAGCGAAGAGGAGCTGATGCACCGCATCGGCGCGGGCAAGCTGACCGACCGCGCGTTGATGGAGGCGCTCGTCCCCGGGTTCGAGGCAGAGGGCGAAACCGGCGATTTCCCCAATCAGGAGCGCGCTATCTCGATCCGCGGGCTGACCCCCGGCGTCGGCTATCATTTGGGTGACTGCTGCCATCCCATCCCCGGCGACCGCATCGTGGGACTTCGCCTGCCGGGGCAACCGGTGGAGGTGCACACCATCGAATGCGACCGGCTGGCGAGCGGGGTCGATGCCGACTGGGTGGATTTAAGCTGGGGGCAGGGCAGCGATGGCGCGTCGGCGCGGCTGCGCGTGGTCATCCACAACCGGCCGGGTACGCTGGGCGAGATTGCGGGCATTTTCGGCTATCACAAGGCGAATATCATCAACCTGCGGATGACCGCGCGCGATGTCGAGTTCCACACGTTCGAGGTCGATCTGGAGGTCCACGATCTGCAGCATCTGATGCGGATCATCTCCGCATTGCGCGCGTCGGAGGCCGTGGCGACCGCCGACCGCGTCTACGACTGAGCAGCGTCTGGCAAGGCTATTCCGCGGGCGGCGCGATGGTGACGGGGCCGATCTCGCTGACACAGGCCTTCACCTTGTCGAGCGCCTCGGATGGCGTGGGCGGGTTCGACACCAGATCCTGCACCGAATGTTCGGCCATCACCTTGTCCGCGGCACAATCGCAGACTGCCGAGACATCGATGCGGACGCCTTCGGGTATCTGCCCCTGCGCGGTCGCATTGCAACTGGCAACCACCGACTGACGGATGGTGGATTTGAGGTTCGCGTCGATCGCCCCGCCTTCGCCGCAGGCGGTAAGGATGAACGGCAGGGCGAGAAGGATGGGTAGGGTGCGCATGACCGCGATGTAGGAAGCGCCATCGGGTTTTGCGAGGGGTGATTTGCGGTTTGGATATCCGGGCGGCGGCGGGCCCTTAAATTGACAAGATTCACGCAAAAGGGGGGGTGCCACTGTCCACCTTGTCAATTTAGCCGGGGAAGATCGGGCAGGGCCGACGCGCGGCAATCGGCTTCAGTCCATATACCGATGTCCAGCCCGCGAATCTGACAGGTCAAATCCTACATTACAAGCCCGGACGACCCGCGCAGCGCGCGCACCTGTCGGATGACCGGCGGATAGGGAAGAGGGCGTGGCAAATCGGGCGAGCTTGCTAAGGTCGCCCGATGGCGCGAACTGGGATGGCATCGGCCAATGGGGCTTTGTGCGCGAGGCGATGACCCTCGACTGACGAAAGCGGCAAAGGCGGCAAAGGCGGCACTGCACATGGGGTGAAAAATAGAGAACGCATTACGGGCGCGGTTGGGCTTTGGGATGGTGTGGGGATGCCCACATTGTCAAAGAGCGGCGTTCGGTGCGGAAGAGGAAATACTGTTTTGCAAGCTTTTTCGGGGTTCGCGCGGAGGCGCGGAGGCGCGGAGAGCACGCGGAGAAAAGACAAAATCCTCCCCATCAAGGGGGGGGGTGGCCCGAAGGGTCGAAGGGGGTGCGCGTCGCGTCTGCGACGCCAATGAATCGCTAAGCTTTCAGCCTGGCGACGAGTCCTTTTGGACGGCTTGCCGCCGTCCGCACCCACCCCTTACTCCCCTCCCGTAAAGGGAGGGGGCGGAGAGCTTCACGCAGCCTACCGCTTCGCATGAGCCGCCCGCAGCGGGTCAAACGCCGCCGCCTGCGAGTTAGACGGCACGGGATCAGCAAGGGCGGCCTCCACCTTTGCTTTCGCAGATCGCACCCAGCGCCGCCTCTTCCCGCTCCAGCGCGCGCAAAGCGGCGCGCACGACTTCACTGACAGAGGCATAGCGCGCGCAAGCAACCCGCCCTTGCGCCATCCCGGTCAAGGGGCCGAGGGTGACGGTGACGGGTGCTAATCGGTATTGGGTCCCCGGAATTCCTTTCTCCGGATTTCGGGGATTTAGTAAACTGTCACCGTAATTTCCAGCTCAGACCGGACGGGTGTGCAAAAGTCAAAATCACCTGTGGTGAGCGCGCTGGTAGAATAGAGCTCAGCCGCCGCGCCGCCGACGAGAATCGGGCGAGGCAAACCACGCCGGTCCATCGCCTCACTCGCCTCAGCAAACAGGCGCAGCGCAGCTTCGAATTCGGGGCGGTAGGCGGACATGCGCGCCCTTGTGCCGCAGGGTGGGCGGATAGGGAAGGATGATTTAGGGTTCACGCAGAGGACGCAGAGTTGTGCAGAGGGCGCGGAGGGTCAAGATGCAAGACTCCTCCCCCTTGACGGGGGAGGGTAGGGAGGGGGTGCGGGCGGCGGCAAGCCGTCCACAATAGCACTCGAACCTGCCGACCATCACAGAGGCGGAGCTAATTAGTATTGTGTCCCCGGAACTTCCGGAACTTGTCCCCGGAACTTGCGAACTCCCGTCCCCGGAACTAACTTATGTAGGGTTACGTCTTGGCGGCGTGATGTAATCCCATTCTTCCAGAAAAGCTGTTGGTTTGCGGTTTCCAAGTTCTTCGGAAAAATTCTGGCTTACAAACGTACCCAGAGACCACTGCGGATATTCCCCTTCATTTTTGCGACTGAAGATCTTGTCTATCCCAACCGTATCGGCTGCAATCATGGCTAATTCAAAATCCTCTATAGAGCAAAATGATAAGGGGTGCCGCTTCGTTATGTCTGGATCAATCCCAATGGCGGCTAGCTCGTGGGCTAGCGGGTCAAACACTAAGCGTTGGACATGCAGGCCAAATGTCTGCCAATCCTCAAGCGTCACAACAATGGGATACACCGGTCGCCCATCTGGCTTCCAGTTGGGATATTCGCCGCAAAGGGCCGCACTGAGAGTCTTGTAAAGCTGGAAAGCGAACCCTTTTATCCGGATGAATTCCGCGTCGATGAATGTATGGCTTCGGAGATCGCTCGTTCCTCGAAATTTTACTCTTGCGCCCTTTGATTCGACAAACAAATGCGCGCTATTGTCGCTAATGATCCAATCCGCAGTGTCTTTTGGCGACTTTTTTGAACCGTATCGCATTTCGTGTCGCAGTTTGAAAGAGCCACTGACATTGGCTGCTTTGGCGACCGCTCCCACCATTGCCTGCACTGCAGGACCGAAGTGAAGGGCGAACGCATCGGCGTTTGTTACCAAATCAAAATACAGCTCGTTTGTAACCCGGCGAGCTAGAAAATGCGGGATTGGACACATCAACGATCGATTACCAGGGAGATACACTAACGGAGTCTGCCTCAGTGGATTAAATGTGTAAGCCCAATTTATGTCATACGACGCGTGAGAGCTATATTTTTCACGAAGGCTGTCGATTGAAATCGCAAACTTTCGGATAAATGCCTCACAAACCTCGGACGAGACGTTATTAAGCTCATTTTGCATTGGTAGTTTCAATGCAACGTTGCTTAGAAAATGACCTGTCAACGCCAATGTAATTTGAAAAAGCTCGCTCGTGGTCATTCCGTAGTCTCTCTCTATTATCTGAGATAGACCATCAGCCGAGTACAATCGGTGATACCTTGCATAGTGAGATTGATTAAGGCCGCGTTGCCAAGGAAATTGACGATGCGCAATACGAACTAACTCGTAAAGTATGTCATCGTCTTGAGATTTATGTTGCCCCCAAGATTCGTTTTCAATTCGCTTTATTGCGTTGATTTGTCTAGCGACCTCCGACCATGAGTCTAAGTGGTTTTTCGAAAACTTGTTACCATTTAAAACAATTTCTCTGATCAATATTTCAAATTCCCATTGAACGATCCCCTGCCGCATTCGGTCTATTCTGCCCATGAGCATCGGCGGAGCAAGTTTGCCTTCTAAAGGGATATCATAGTCCATAAATTGCATAAACCGAAACGCCGTGACAAGCGATTCAAAGACAGATTGCTTTCTGAGCTTGTTACGAAGCGGCTTATAGAGGTCGTGCATCTATCGACGAATAGGGTTGGAAATTTTGCCATACAAATAGAAATCACCACCCCTCAAACCACCCCCTGATCACCGGCCAGAACAGCTGGAACTCCAGCTCCACGAAAAGCAGGACCATCGTTGCCACGATATACCAGCGGCGGGCTTTCATGCTGGTGCGCCCCACCGCTTCGCCTTCGATCAATTGCGGGCTTTGCCATAGGCGAAACGCGGCCCAGCCCCTTGGGAGCAGAAAGGGGATGGCAATCAGCAGCAGCCACCATTTCGCGCTTCCGGTGAAGTAGCGCAGCATCTCGGCGGCGAAGACCACGGCCACGAACAAATAGACGAGCAAACAGCCGACGGCGGGGCCATCGCTTTTTATGTCATCCAGGCTGCCCGGCGCGCCGAAGGCGTCGGGTTGATATTCTCCGCCATGTTCGTGTTCGGGTGGGGTGGGCATGGCGGTGCTATAACCGTGATGGCGGGCTTTCTGGAAGCGTTGGATTTTCGGGTTCGCACGAAGACACGAAGGCACGAAGAAGGCTTGTGTGGCGAAGCCGCTATTTAATTTCCAGTTTGCTCCATGCGGTACGGTAGCGGTTTTGAAATGCGCTACGCGCAGGCGCTACATCTTCGTGTCTTTGTGCGAACCAAAATGGCGCGCGTGTCGGATTGGCGGGGCGATGGTTGGTGCGCGACTGAGCGGGTGACCTCCCCTCTCTCCTTTAGGGGAGAGGATACGCAACCTTGGCGCTTGCGCATAGGCGAAGTTGGAGAGGGGGAGGGTTGACGCGACACTTACCGTCGAGCCCCTCTCCGCTGCGACTAACGAGCAAGCTCGTAAGTCTCGCTCCTCTCCCCTGAAGGAGAGAGGGTCGGCTGCTATTTCACCTTCGCCAGCATGGGCTTTAGATAACGCCCTGTATACGACTTCGCCACTTTAACCACATCCTCGGGCGTGCCTTCGGCGACAATCTCCCCGCCCTTGACGCCGCCCTCCGGCCCGAGGTCGATGATCCAGTCCGCCGTCTTGATCACATCCAGATTATGCTCGATCACCACCACGCTATTGCCTTGTTCGACCAGTCGGTGGAGCACCTCCAGCAATTTGCGCACATCCTCAAAGTGCAGCCCGGTGGTGGGCTCGTCCAATATATAGAGCGTCTGGCCGGTGCTGCGGCGGCTGAGTTCCTTGGCCAGCTTCACCCGCTGCGCCTCGCCGCCGGATAGCGTTGTCGCCTGTTGCCCGACCTTCACATAGCCGAGGCCAACCTCGGCCAGCATCGCCATCTTGTCGCGGATGGGGGGGACGGCCTTGAAGACCTCGACCGCGTCCTCAACCGTCATGTCGAGCACGTCGGCGATGCTCAGCCCCTTCCACTTCACCTCCAGCGTTTCGCGGTTATAGCGTTTGCCGTGGCATTCCTCGCACGTCACATAGACGTCGGGCAGGAAGTGCATCTCGATCTTGATCAGGCCATCGCCGCTGCACGTCTCGCAGCGCCCGCCCTTTACGTTGAAGCTGAAACGCCCGGGTTTATAGCCGCGCGCTTCTGACTCAGGGAGGCCCGCAAACCAGTCGCGGATGTTGGTGAAGGCGCCGGTGTAGGTCGCGGGGTTGCTGCGCGGGGTGCGGCCGATGGGGGATTGATCGATGTCGATCACCTTGTCGCAATGTTCAAGGCCGGTCACCTTGTCATGCGCGCCCGCGATCACCCGTGCGCCGTTGAGGGTGCGCGCGGCGGCGGCGTAGAGCGTGTCGATGGTGAAGCTTGATTTGCCGCTGCCCGATACGCCGGTGATGCAGCAGAATGTGCCGAGCGGGATGCTCGCGGTGACATTTTTGAGGTTATTCGCGCGCGCGCCGTGGACGGTGAGTTTCTTGCCATTGCCCTTGCGGCGCTTTTTGGGGACGGCGATTTCGCGGGTGCCGTTCAGATAATCGGCGGTGAGACTCCCCTTGGTCTTCAGGATCTTGTCGAGCGTGCCTTCGGCGACCACCTCGCCACCATGCACCCCCGCGCCGGGGCCGAGATCGACCACCCAGTCGGCGGTGCGGATCGCGTCTTCGTCATGTTCGACGACGATCACGGTGTTGCCGAGGTCGCGGAGGCGGCGGAGTGTTGCCAGCAGCCGGTCGTTATCCTTCTGGTGCAGGCCGATGCTGGGCTCGTCGAGCACATAGAGCACGCCCGACAGGCCGGAGCCGATCTGGCTGGCGAGACGGATGCGCTGGCTTTCGCCGCCGCTGAGCGTGCCGCTGGTGCGATCGAGGTTCAGATAATCGAGCCCGACATTGTTGAGGAAGCCGAGGCGTTCGTTGATCTCCTTCAGGATCGCCCTGGCAATCTGGCTCTGCGTGGGGGTGAGTTGCTCGTCGATGGTCGCGAACCAGCCCAGCGCATCGGCCACACTCATCCGCGTGGGCTGGCTGATGTCGGTGCCTGCGATCTTGACCGAAAGCGCCTCAGGCTTCAGCCGCGCGCCGTGGCAGGTTTCGCAGGGCTGGCTGGTCTGGAACTTGCCCAGCTCCTCGCGCATCCAGGCGCTGTCGGTTTGCAGCATGCGGCGGTTGAGATTGCCGATCACGCCCTCAAAGGGCTTGCGCACGGTATATTCCTTGCGCCCGTCCATGAAGGTCAGCTCAACCGGCATGCCGCCGGTGCCGTGGAGGATGATCATGCGCTGGTCAGGCTGCAGCGCATTCCAGGGGGTAGTGAGGTCGAAGTCATAGGCCTTCGCAAGGCTGGCCAGCACCTGCATATAATAGGGCGACGGCGGGTTGGATTTCGCCCAGGGCACGACCGCGCCTTGCTTGAGGGACAGCGCCTCATTGGGGACCACCAGTTGCGGGTCGAACTCCAGCCGCTCGCCCAAGCCATCGCAATCGGGGCAGGCGCCCTGCGGCGCGTTGAAGCTGAACAGGCGGGGTTCGATTTCGGCGATGGTAAAGCCACTGACCGGGCAGGCGAATTTCTCGCTGAAGACGATGCGGTTGGCGGGGAGGCCGGCTCCCTTAAGCCCCTCCCCTTTAAAGGAGGGGTTGGGGTGGGGTGGTGAGGTTTGCGCCAGGCCGATAGACCCCACCCCCGTCCCCTCCCCTGAAGGGGAGGGGTGAGTGAAGATTGCCCGCGCTTCGGCAAGGCCATTCCGCTCATCCTGAGGAGGCATTGACCCTGAGCTTGTCGAAGGGTCGATGCCGTCTCGAAGGACCCCATCGGCCAGATCGACATAAGCCAACCCCTCGGCGAGCCTCAGCGCCTGTTCAAAGCTATCCGCCAGCCGTGTCTGGATGCCGTCTTTCACAACGATGCGGTCGACCACGACCTCGATGTCATGCTTATACTTCTTGTCGAGCGCGGGGGCTTCCTCGATGGCGTAGAATTCGCCGTCGATGCGCACGCGGGTATAGCCCGCCTTCTGCCATTCGAGCAGCTCCTTGCGATACTCCCCCTTGCGCCCGCGCACCACCGGGGCGAGCAGATAGGCGCGTGTGCCTTCGGGCAGCTGCATCACCCGGTCGACCATTTGCGTCACCGTCTGCGCGGTGATCGGCAGGCCGGTGGCGGGCGAATAGGGCACGCCAACCCGCGCCCATAACAGGCGCATATAATCGTAGATTTCGGTGACCGTGGCGACGGTGGAGCGAGGGTTGCGGCTTGTGGTTTTCTGCTCGATGGAGATGGCGGGCGACAGCCCCTCAATATGCTCGACATCGGGCTTCTGCATCATCTCGAGGAATTGCCGCGCATAGGCGCTGAGCGATTCCACATAACGCCGCTGCCCCTCGGCATAGATGGTGTCGAACGCCAGCGAGGATTTGCCCGACCCCGACAGCCCGGTGATCACGATCAGCTTGTCGCGCGGCAGATCGATATCGATGCCCTTGAGATTATGCTCGCGCGCACCGCGCACCGAAATATGAGTCAGAGACATGGGGAGGCTTGTTCCAGATTTGTTCTAAAAGCGCAAGGGCGCGCGCGCTAGGGAAAAGTGGCCCGCCCGGCTGTAAATTTCAAGGCAGGGTTTTTCCCAAGCTTGCCTTTGTTCGCGAATGCAGCATAATGGAGCAAAAGGGGAGGTCGCGGCGTTGCATATCTGAATATACGGATGATGAAGCTTTGACCGGTAAATTTTTGATCTTTGCCATGGCTCTGACCGCCTTTCCGGCCTTCGCGCAGGAAGGTGCAGTGGTGCCCGTCAATCCGGCGCCCCAGGGACAAGCTGGCGTGGTCTTCCAGACCGGCACCGGAAATGGCTCCCCGACCGCATCGCCCATTTATGTGAAACCACCCCGGCCGGAGATTGGCTGCGACACGCTGGCATTGGCGGGCAGGGCCGTCAGTTACGGATTTTACAACGCGTTCGAGACTCCGCGGCACAGGCTCGACGCCAAGCTGTTCCAGACCGCGCTCGACAAATATCGCGGTTATTATTGCAACTATGGGCGGACCCGGGGGCCGGCAGTGATCGTCGTGGTCGATTTCGCCAAGCATAGCAGCGAACCGCGGCTATATCGTGTCGACCTGCGCAGCGGCGATGGGCTTGACAGCCCGATGCGGGTTGCTCACGGCATCGGTTCGGACCCCGACGACGACGGCTATGCCACTGTGTTCAGCAATGTCTATAACAGCTTCGCCTCCTCGCTCGGTGCGGCGATCGGGGCGGAGCGCTATGTCGGGCAGAATGGCCTTTCGCTGCGGCTGGATGGGCTGGAACCCTCCAACAACCAGATGCGGATGCGCGATATCGTGGTCCACAGCTACGCGCCCGAACGGCGCCGCTATTTCAATGCCGATCTGGTTTCGACGCGGGGCAGACCGGGATCGAGCGAGGGGTGCTTCGTGGTCGAACCCGACAAGCGCGAATGGATATTGGAAACGCTTGAAAATGGCGGGTTCATTTATGCCGGATTTAGTGGCGAACTGCCCAGGCCCATCGTTCCCGTGGCGAACGGGAATATTGTATTTGCAAGTGGAACGGGGTCTAATCCGCCTTCGGCTCTGCAGCCGGTTTCGGAAACACTTTCCGGAATGCCCGATAGCCCACCCACAGCCCCCATATCGCCAGCGCCAACAACGTCAACGCGATAAGCAGCGCGGCCAACGGGTTGGCAAAGGCCAGCACGAGCAGCCCGCCAGTCGCCACATCCTCGACAGTCGACACGACCACGTTGCTGAACGGCTCAGGACTGGTGTTGACCGCCGCGCGCGCACTGGCTTTGGTGGCATGACTGGCCAGCGCGGCACCGCCGCCGAGCAGGAAAGCGATGACCTGCCACGTCGGATCGGCGCTATCGACCACTGCAAGCGCCAGCAGCGCACCGCCGACAGGTCGGATAAGTGTGTGCAGGCCGTCCCAGATCGAATCGAGCCATGCGATCTTGTCGGCAAAAAATTCGGCCACGGCACCGAATCCGCTGATACCCAGCACCCAGGGATTTGCCAGAACATCAAGCACTTGCAGATTTTCAGGAAGCGGCACGACGTCGAAATGCATCGCGAGGCCAGTGGCGAATATGGTCAGGTAGAAGCGCCAGCCGGACAGCAGGCTCAGGCTTCCCGCAAGGCCAAGTATCTCGATAATGCCCATATAGAGGAAGCTGCCACGATCGACCGATAAACGCAATCGTCGGCAGCTATACCCTAGCCCTGAGCCGTCAGCGTTATTGCGCCGACGGCTGAGGGCTAGGGGCGATTTATGGGAACCTCGAAGATGAAAGACCGGGGGTTGCCGCGCACCGTGAGTGCGGGATGGTGCGCGGCAAGTTCTTGATCCTCCCCATCGCAAATCGACGGGGAGGAGGACATGTTAGCCTCCGCGACTGCGACGAGCGGACTTGCGCGGCTTAAAGCTTGGGTCACGGGTCGTGGTCACTTTCCGTTGCACCTGTACGTCAACACGGCCCACCTTG
>JACVCM010000002.1:29082-78830 GCA_016742125.1 Sphingomonadaceae bacterium
TCCCCTTTGCGTTGGTCCTGGCCTGCACCCCGGGCCCTTTGGCCGGTCCGGTTGTAAACCTGCTCGCCATCACGCGTGACGGTGCGGCTGTTTTCGCGTCCGGTGTCGGTCTTGCGGCCATAGGCATCATATTCATAAGCGCGGCCCTGCCGATCGGTGGCCGAGCCTGTGGTGGTGAAACCGTCATCGGTGCGGGTGCGGTCATATTCATAGCTGCGTGTCTGTCCGTTAAAGCCGGTCGACGATCCACTGCCGCTGACGCCGTCTTCGCTGCGGATGCGGTCGCGTTCCCAGGTCGCGGTCGCGCCGTCGCTGGCACGCGTTGCCGTCGCCTCGACACTCAAATTGCCATTGTCGCGGGTAGCGGTCCGGGTTGCTGTGCCCTTGTCATTTTCAATGGTTGTTGTCTTGGTGGTCTGCGCATTGGCCGATGCGGTCAAGGCGATGGCTGCCAGAGGCAAGGCGATAAGATATTTCACGTCCATTCTCCTTTGATTTGGGGGGAGGGAGAATTTCCCCGCTCCTGACAATCCAACGGATGAGTCGACGAAACCCTTCGAAAAAAGGAGCCGGAAATCAAATTACCGCAGCCCTGGCAGCGACCGCGAAACGGCTGCGTCCGTCAAAGGGCGCCTCTCAGCGGAGCAAAGCGCTCAGCGGAGAAGCTCCCTTCGACTTCGTCGCCCGGGGACTGTGGCTCGATTGGGCCTAAGACGCGCTTCAATCATACACTCCGTCGCCCCAGCGAAGGCAGGGGCCCATCACGCCTATCCGCCTAAACCGACAGACGAGATAGGCACCAGCCTTCGCTGGCGCGACGAAAGAAAGACCGGACTATGGCCACACCCCGAGTATTTTTCGCCAGCGCTCTCGCTGACGGCTCAGGGCTACGGTGATATTATGATGCGATGATTATTGTGCCCGACGTTGCTGCCGTGCCTGGCGTCGGTCGCGCAATGCCGAACGCAGTTCGGCGCGCTGCTCTGGTGTGGCGTTGCGATAACGTTCTCGCAAGGCCTCAACGCGTTCGGGCGAAAGTCGCGCAGTTTCGATTTCCGGCAGAATCTCGCTGGCAACATCGTCTGTCCCTGCCGGATTTATCTCGGTGACAGTTTGCGGTTCGGTCGGCTGGACGGCAAGCGGCGCAAAACGTTCATGGCGCCGTTCGATCCTTTTTTCCCGGCGCTCGACGGCCGCCTGCCGCCATGCTTCCTTGGTAGCCGGCTCGGCATTTTGCGCAAGTTCACGCACCGCTGTGCGAACATCCTGCCTGCTTACTTCGCCCGACCGGACCATCTGACGGACTTCCCGGCCGGTAACCGCAAGCCGCTGCCGCGGTGTCAGCGCGGCGAAGTCGGGGTTTTGGCGCAATTCTGTCACCCGGTTGACTATAGCCGCGCTGCCGGTGGCGGGTTGCGGAGCGGGTGCGACGGTTGTAACCGGGGCTTTGCTTTCCGCGACCATCTGCACCTTGGGCCTGGCTTTCGGCTTGGGTGCTTCGACAATCTTTGCTTCGACCAGTGCTTCGCTGACCCCGGGGACATAGACAGGATTGCCGAAAATGCCGGCTGCGGCTGCGGTTGCGGTGGCCAGAGAAAAGATGGCGACCGAGCCGACAATCCGGCTGGTCCGCCGCCACGGACTGGAACGGCGGGTCCTGGGAAGCGGCAGATGTGTGACGGCATCCACCGCGCCTGTATCGCCGCTTTCAACCCGCGCCATCAACCTGTCGGTAAATCCTTCAGGCAAGGTTGGCACGGCATAGGCGTCAAGCAGCTTTGTGACCTCGGGTGAGAATGCTGGTTCAGCCATCAGGATACTCCCGCCACGCCTTTGCGTTCGACGCAGTCCTTCAAGGATGCACGCGCGCGGAACAGCAGGGATTCAAAAGCCTTCAATTGCATTTCCAAACTTTCTGCAGCTCCCTGGTTGGGCTGCTCTTCATAATAGGTCAGGATGACCGCGGCGCGCTGCCGGTCGGGCAAAGCCTCGATGCAATCCTTTACTGCCTGGCCAACCTCAGTTGTTTCCATCTGCCGGTCGGCAAGGGGGCTTTCGTCCTCTCGCTCCGGCACCTCCTCATCGCTGGTAAAGCGTTTGCGACGGAGGCGGTCCAGGCACTGGTTGACCGTAACCTTTTTCAACCAGGGTGCGATGCCGGATCCACCCGCCTTCCACCGGTCAGCATGATTCCAGAGCTTTAGCAGCGACTCTTGCGCCACATCCTCTGCTTCGGCCCTTTCGCCTAGCATCCGGTAAGCCACGCGCCACACCATCGCTGCATGACGGTCGGCGGCAAGACGCATCGCGGCATGGTCGCGCGCCGCGATGCGCGCCACCAGTTCGTCGTCATTTTCCTCGGTCTGCCTGACCGCTTGCTGCATCATGTTCGCACTCACAAAAGCAGTGTTCACCGGGCCTACCCCCAAATACGCCCGTAACGCAAAGACCCTTCGAAAAAATTTCCTGGCCGCGTTCGAAGGTTGGACAAAGTTTCCGCTTCTAAGCTCTGCATAATCATGCTTGTGTGGCGATATGAATGCTGAGGCCGTTTCCGAACCCATTGCCACACCCGCCGCCACAATGGTGATTTTTCGGGAGAATCCAGATAGCGGTTCGCCTTTGCTGTTGATGGTCGAGCGGATCAAGGCGATGGCCTTTGCAGGGGGTGCAGCGGTCTTTCCCGGCGGGAAGGTCGACGCGGCGGATTTCGATTATGCCGACATGCTGAGCGCCGACTTGCCCTTGGATGAGGCTGCGGCACGGCTGGCGGCGATACGTGAGACAATAGAGGAGGCCGGGCTGGCGCTGGGACTGGCAGGCGTTACTGACCCTGCCGATTGCGGTGCTGCGCGGGAAGCATTACATGATGGCGAAAGCTTGCAAGCGGTTTGTAACCGGCATGGATGGGCGCCTGATTTCAACAAGCTGGTGCCGTGGTCGCGCTGGCGGCCTCCGGCATTCGAAGGTGCGAGCCGGGTGTTCGATGCGCGATTCTATCTGGTTGACGCCGGCAACAGTGCGCCACTCGCGACCGTCGACAATACCGAGAATACCGCCCTGTTCTGGGCGAGCGCGGCCGATGCACTGCAATGCGCCGATGACGGCAAAATCAAGATCATCTTCCCGACGCGGCGCAATCTGGAGCGGCTGGCGATGTTCGGCAGCTTCGATTCTGCAGCGGCGCACGCGGCGGAGCATCCGGTGTCGACCGTGCTGACCTATATCGACAAGCGTGAGGACGGAAACTGGCTCTGCATACCCGACGGGCATGGCTATCCGGTACTTGAGGAATCGTTGGACAAGGCGATGCGCGGTTGACGGCGCTGCTCCAGCAATTGCAGGGGCTGGTCGGGATTTCCGCGATCCTGCTGTTGGCATGGGCATTGTCGGAACAGCGCAAGGCCTTTCCCGACTGGCGCTGGGTCGGCGGTGCGTTGCTCCTGCAAATCCTGATCGCGCTGGTGATTGTGCGCGTGCCGTTGGTTTGGGACATCATCACGCTCGCCAACCACGGCGTAACCGCCGTTGAAAAGGCGACTTTGGTCGGCTCCAGCTATATGTTCGGCTATACCGGAGGTGGCGAATTGCCCTTCGTTCTAAAGGAAGGCGCGCAGGCACCGTTGATCATAGCATTCCAGATATTGCCGCTGGTAATCGTCTTTTCGGCACTGGCGGCTTTGTTGTGGCACTGGAAAATATTGTCCGTCATTGTGCGCGGGCTGAGTTGGGCGATGCAAAGGACGATGGGTGTCAGCGGCGTTGTGGGCCTGAGTGGTGGCGCGAATATCTTCCTGGGTGTGGTCGAATCGCCGCTCGTTGTCCGTGCCTATTTCGACAGGATGAGCCGTAGCGAATTGTTCATGGTCATGGTGCTCGCGATGTCGACGATTTCCGGCGCGATCCTCATTCTCTATGCGCAGACGCTGGCCAAGACGGTACCCGATGCCGTCGGGCATATGATATCGGCCTCGCTCATCTCGTTGCCTGCCGCGGTCCTGATTGCGCGGCTGATGGTGCCCGGCGGGGGCGAGACGCAGACCGACTCCGACGACAGCAGCCTGAAATATGAAAGCAGCATCGACGCGATCATCAAGGGCACGATGGATGGCGTGCAGCTTTTCCTTGCAGTTATCGGCATCATCATTGTGGTGTTTGCACTGGTCGCATTGGTTGACCAGATGCTGACGGTGATGCCCCCAATCGATGGCGAGCCGCTGACGCTGCGCCGGATATTCGGCTGGCTGTTTGCGCCATTGATGTGGGCGATAGGTGTGCCGTGGGAGGAGGCCGGAACGGCAGGCGCGTTGATGGGGACCAAGGCAATATTGAACGAATATGTCGCCTATCTCGACATGGCAGCGCTTGCCGAGGGAACGCTTGGGCTGCGCAGCAAGCTGATCGTTACCTACGCCTTGTGCGGCGTCGCCAATCTCGCCAGCGTCGGCCTTCTGGTTTCGACCATCGGCACACTATGCCCCGCACGCCGCGCCGATGCAGCGTCTTTGGGCATGAAAAGCTGGGTTGCCGGTAATTTTGCCTCGGCGATGACAGGGGCGATGATCGGGCTTGTGACCGCCGTCTAGTCTTCGGGCGCGATCGTCACGATCAAGCCATCCAGCGCATCGCTGACCGGAATCTGGCACGACAGCCGTGATGTTGCATTGCGATGGTCGGTGCTGTCGAGCAGGTCGTTTTCGTCTTCGCCCATTTTCGGCAGACGGTCGGCAAAGGCCGGGTCGACATGCACATGACAGGTCGCGCAGGAACAGCAACCGCCGCACAGTGCCAGCAATTCGTCAAAGCCGTTGTCGCGGATCACCTCCATGAGGGAAAGGCCGCTTTCCGCTTCAACGTCGCGCGCTTCGCCATCGCGTGAAATAACCGTTATCTTCGTCATGGAACGACCCCCGATGTCTTGAATTCAAGCGCCTGATAAGTGTGCCGGGCCTTGATGTGAAGCCCTAATTTCGTGGGGATAAGTCTGGTGCCGCCCTTGGCCAATACAGGCGCAATGCCTATGTCGTGCGCAACAGAATCAGAAAGCATGTCCATGTCAGAAAATCGCCACGCACCCGTCATCATCATCGGTTCCGGACCGGCGGGCTATACCGCCGCCGTGTATGCCGCGCGCGCGAATCTGTCGCCGATGATCGTCACCGGCGTCGAAGTCGGCGGGCAGTTGATGACCACGACCGATGTCGACAACTGGCCGGGCGACGACGAAGGGGTGCTTGGCCCCGAACTGATGGAGCGGATGCGCAAGCATGCCGAACGCTTCGGCACACGGATCGAGAATGACTATATTGAAAAGGTCGATTTTTCCAAACGACCCTTCACACTGACGGGCGGTGCGGGCGACTATACCGCCGATGCGGTGATCATCGCCACCGGCGCAAGCGCGCAATATCTTGGACTACCGAGCGAGACGGCATATATGGGCAAGGGCGTATCTGCCTGCGCGACTTGCGATGGCTTTTTCTACCGCAACAAGCCGGTCGCAGTGATCGGCGGGGGCAATACAGCAGTCGAGGAAGCCTTGTATCTCGCCAATATCGCCAGCCATGTGACGCTGGTTCACCGCCGCGACAAGCTGAAGGCCGAGAAAATCCTGCAGGACCGCCTGTTCGCGCGCGAGGCAGAGGGCAAGGTTACGATACGGTGGAACCACAGGCTTGATGAAGTGCTGGGCGATAGCAGTGGCGTCACCGGCATGCGGATTGCCGCGACTGACGGCAGCGGGTCGGAAGAAATTGAACTGCACGGCGTCTTCATCGCCATCGGCCACAAGCCCAATACCGGTATTTTCGAGGGTCATCTCGATATGGCTGGCGGCTATATCAAGGTGCGCGGCGGGGCCGAGGGACAGTCAACCGAAACCAGCGTGCCGGGCGTGTTCGCCTGTGGTGACGTGATGGACCACATCTATCGCCAGGCGGTGACGAGCGCGGGTACGGGCTGCATGGCCGCGCTGGATGCGGAACGGTTTGTGGATGCGAATGGGTGAGCTTGAGTTAATCCCTCTCCCCTTGCGGGCGTGGAGGGATCAGTCCCCCGGACTGATCCGAGAGGCTCCACGGGTAGGGTGCGGGGTCCGCGTCGCGTCTGCGACGCAAATGACTCTCTACGATTGCGTGTTGCGCCAAGATTTTTGGACGGCTTGCCGCCGTCCGCACCCACCCCCTACCCCCTCCCGTAAAGGGAGGGGGGCGGTGCCTCTAACCCTTCGCCGGCATGAAACTGCTCTTGCGGAGCAACGCCGCCGAGATCAGCGACACCAGCAAGGCGACCGGGGCGATCTCGGTAAAGGTCATCGCCATGCGGAATAGCGGATTTTTATACTGTTCGGCGAACCCCTGCATTTCGGCCGAGAATTTGGCTATTTCGGCAGCCGATTTGCCTTCCGCGCGCATATTCTCGATGCTCTTGGCGATATATTCGGCCATGAACGTGCCGCCGGTTCGCCAATTATATACTTCCCAGCTCAGCACATAGAAAAGCGACGAGATGAGCGCGATCCCCATGCCGACGCCAAAGGCTTTCCAGAAAGTGATAACGCCGCCCTGTTCGACATCGCGATAGCGTTTGACGCCCACGAAGACGAAGCTCAGCGCAATGAGCATCGACAGGTAACCCGCGACCATGCCCATCATGCCATGATCGGACACCAAGGCCATGCCGGTATACATGCCAATGACGACGATGACGCCCGAAATGACGCCGTAAACTGCGATTATCCTGCCCATCGGAATCCTCCCCCCGGTCTAGGAATGACATAGGAGCTAGACGAGCACAATGGCACCGGTCCATCGCCCAAATGGGTGATTGGGGACAAATCGCCGATATTTACGGGAGAATGTCGAGTTGCTGCGCCTTGCGGATCGCCTGCGTGCGGCTGGCGACCTCCAGCTTTTCGAACAGCCGCGCGACATGGGTCTTGACCGTGTTGGGCGAGATATCGAGCCGCCGGGCAATCACCTTGTTGGCATGCCCCGCCGCCAGCATTTCAAGCACCTCGGTTTCGCGCGCGCTGATCCCGAGCGCCTTGATAGCCGCAACATTTCTCTCAAAGCCCGGTCCGCGCGGCTTTGCGGTCAGGCGGTTGCCCAGCCAGATCCCGAGCGTAACGAACAGCAGCGCGATCATGCCGACATAGAATTCGGTCGACCATTCGCGGACGGCATGTTTGTAGTCGAGCCATTCTAGGAGGAAGGCCCCGGCGGCCAATGCCAGCCCATAGAAGATCATCACCCTCCACATGCGCGCAATAAATCACTGGTGATCGTCGATGACAAGCCGCTTGCCATTGCGAGCTGTATCACCTAGATAATACAGCTAACAGGAGGGCAAATCATGAGCTTCAATCCGGCAGCGGAAACCGCGCGTTATATTGACAGTCTGGGGCCAGCGGCGCTGGAAAAGGCCGCGAGCTACACCAGCGCGAGCCACTGGATGCTGCTCTTGGGCTTGCTGGTATCGGCGCTGGTGACGTGGATCATCGTGCGGCTGGGCATCCTCGACAAGGTGTCGGCGAAGCTCGAACGGCGCGGTTGGGCGCTGCGTACGTGGCTGATTGGCGTCACCTATTTCCTCGTGTCTGCGCTGATTAGCCTGCCCTGGGGCGTTTATCAGGAATGGGGTTTCGAAAAATCCTATGGCCGCACCAGCCAGCCGCTTTCCGATTTCCTGATGCAGGATGCGATCGGGATTATGATCTCAAGCCTTGTCGGTGCGCTCTTCTTCCTCGGCATCTATGCGCTGATCCGCAAGACGGGCAAAAACTGGTGGCTCTGGTCGGGTGGGCTTGCGGCCCTTGCGGGTGCGGCAACACTGCTGCTCTCGCCCGTGCTCATCGAGCCCTTGTTTAACGAATATAAGCCGTTGCAGGAAGGCCCGGTGAAGGCCGCGCTTGTCGGCATGGCGGCGGACGCAGGAATCCCGGCCGACCGGATTTTCGTCTTTGACGGATCGCGCCAGTCGAATAATTTTACCGCCAACGTGTCGGGTCTTTTCGGATCGAAGAGGATCGCGATTTCCGATGTCGCGCTGAAGGGCGCGTCCCTCGATGAGGTGAAGGCAGTTACCGGGCATGAAATCGGCCATTATGTCAGCGGCCATATCTGGCGGATGGTGGGCGTGTTGGTGTTGCTCGCGATTGTCTTCTTTTTTTTCGCCGACCGATTGTATATTCGCTTTGCAAGGGCTTTTGGCAGCAAGGCTGAAATTGGCGATCCGCGAGGTTTGCCGGTGCTGATCTTCATTATCGGCCTGCTGTCGTTGTTAGCCCAGCCGGTAATGAACGCGGTTGTCCGGCAAGGTGAGCGCGACGCAGACAATTATTCGCTCAAGCATGTCAACCTGCCCGACGCGCTCGCGAGCGCCTTGGTAAAGACAGCCGAGTATCGATATCCTCGACCCTCCGCATTGCAGGAGGCGCTGTTCTACACGCATCCTAGCGTGGAATGGCGAGTAAGGAATGCGATGGAGTGGAAGGCGCGGCAGGTGAAGCGCTAGTTCCGTCCCCTCCCGCAAGCGGAGGGGGATTAGACTGCCTTCTTCTCCAGCCGGAACCGATGCAGCAAGGGCTCGGTATAGCCGCTGGGCTGCGATACGCCTTCATAGACCAGCGCGCGGGCGGCCTTCAGGGCGATGCTGTCGCCTTCCAGCTTCTCGTACAGCGGATCGCCTGCATTCTGTGCATCGACTTTCGCAGCCATTTTGGCAAAGGCTGCGTCGACCTGATCCGCCGTGCAGATCCCGTGGAGCAGCCAGTTGGCCATATGCTGGCTGCTAATACGCAGCGTCGCGCGGTCCTCCATCAGGCCAATATCGTGGATGTCCGGCACCTTTGAACAGCCGACGCCAGCGTCGATCCAGCGCACGACATAGCCCAATATGCCTTGGGCGTTGTTTTCTAGTTCTTGGTTCACTTCATCGGCGGACCAATTGTGACCGCGCGGGGCAGCCGGAATGGTGAGCAGCGCGTCGAGCACTGGGGTTTCCTTACTCGCCAGCTCACGCTGCACATCAAACACATCGACCATATGATAGTGCATCGCGTGTAGCGTCGCGGCGGTGGGAGAGGGGACCCATGCGGTATTCGCGCCCGCCTTTGGATGGCCGATTTTCTGCGCCATCATCTCGCGCATCAGATCGGGCATTGCCCACATGCCCTTGCCGATCTGCGCCTTGCCCGACAGACCGCAGGCAAGGCCGATCTGCACATTGCGCTCCCCATAGGCCTGGATCCACGCGCTGGTCTTCATGTCCGCCTTGCGGATCATCGGCCCGGCCTGCATCGCGCTGTGCATCTCGTCACCCGTCCGATCGAGGAAACCGGTGTTGATAAAGACGATCCGGTCGCGGACGGCATATATACACGCGGCGAGGTTGGCGCTGGTGCGGCGCTCTTGGTCCATCACGCCGACTTTGATCGTGTGGCGGGCGAGGCCCAGCAGATCCTCCACGGCATCGAACAGGTCGTTGGTGAAGGCGCATTCTTCAGGCCCGTGCTGCTTGGGCTTCACAATATAGATGCTGCCCGCGCGGCTATTGCGATATTTGCCGAGGCCCAAAAGGTCATGCATCGCGCAGAGCGAGGTGAAGACCGCATCGAGTATCCCCTCGGGTGCCTCGCTGCCATCGGGAAGCAGCACGGCAGGGTTTGTCATCAAATGCCCGACATTGCGCACGAACATAAGGCTGCGACCCGGAAGGGTGATATTGTCATATACCCTGTCGGCTTCGAGTGCCCGCGTTATCGTCCGTCCGCCCTTGTCAAACGATGCAGTCAGGTCGCCGCGCATCAGGCCGAGCCAGTTGCCATAGGCCGCAACCTTGTCCTGCGCGTCGACGGCGGCGACCGAATCTTCGAGATCGATGATGGTGGTCAGGGCGGCTTCAAGGATGACATCTGAAATGCCGGCGGGGTCGGTCTGCCCGACCGGATGACCGGGTTCGAACCTCACCTCGATATGAAGGCCATTGTTGCGGAACAGCCGGCCGTGATCGCTCTTGCCGACATATTGCGCCGGGTTCTGGATGGCGATGCCCTTTGAAGGATCGACCAGATCGACCCATGAACCGCGCTCCAGCGGAACGGCAGAATCAAGGAACTGCTTGGCAGCCTTGACGACGGCTGCGCCGCGGTCCGCATCATATCCGCCCGGTCGCGGGGGCGGGGCATCGAGTGCATCGGTGCCGTACAGCGCGTCGTATAGACTACCCCAGCGCGCATTGGCGGCATTCAGGACGAAGCGGTCGTTCAGGCTTGGGACGACAAGCTGCGGACCAGCCATCGTAGCGATCTCCGGATCGACATTCTGCGTGCCGATTGCGAACGGCGCCGGTTCGGGGACCAGATAACCGATTTCCCTCAGAAATGCCTGATAGGCAGGCATGTCGACGATCGGTCCGGGGTTTGCCTGGTGCCATTGGTCGAGTTTGACCTGGATCGCGTCGCGTTTTGCCAGCAGGGCGCGGTTCTGTGGCACGAAGCGCGCCAGAATATCGGCAAGCCCATGCCACAGATGGTCCGTGTCGATTCCTGTTTCCGGCAACGCACGGGTTTCAACAAAGCGCGCCAGTTCTTCTGCAACCTGCAGGCCGGCACGGGTAACATATTCGGTCATTTTTTCGGCTCCAGTGAAACTTGGTGCCCGGGGAGATGTTTTGTTATCGGCACGCCCTAGCGGGAGTTTGGGCGGTGCAAAAGCTTAATTTTGATGATAGGCGCCAAGCTATGAAATTGACGAAGCATCTGGTTGAGAAACCATGGGGTCGAACCGACATACCGTCCGTCTTTGGCGACATGGGTGGCCGTCGGATCGGCGAAATCTGGTATGAAAGCGATGGCGCGGAGCAGCTTCCGGTTCTTGTCAAATGGCTGTTCACGTCAGAAAAGCTCTCGATCCAGGTTCACCCGAATGACGAAGAGGCGCAGGCACGCGGCCTGCCGTCGGGCAAGGAAGAATGCTGGTATATCGTCGATGCCGAACCCGGCGCAGTCTTGGGCATGGGAACGACAAGGCCGCTGGACAGCCACGAATTGCGCGAAGCCGCGCTGTCGGGAGAAATCGAGCAACTGATGGACTGGAAGCCGGTCAAGGCAGGAGATTATTTTTACATTCCGGCTGGAACGGTGCACGCAATCGGGGCGGGGATTACGCTGGTCGAGGTCCAGCAATATGCCGACATTACCTACCGCCTGTATGACTATGGACGGCCAAGGGAACTGCATCTCGACGACGGCGTGGCCGTGTCGCATGCGATACCCTACGCCGATGCCCGTAACGGAAATGTGAGCGGCAACATGCAGCTGGTGGATGGCCCGCATTTCAGGCTGTGGCATGTCGCTGACAATACGGCGCTTGCGGCGTTACCAGACGCTGGGCGATACTGGGTCGTACCGCTTTGGGGTGAAGTTTTGTCCAGCGGTCATGAGACAGGCATGGGTGATTGTCTGGTGATAGACAACAGGGCCGACGTCCTTTTGTCCAGCGGGGCGCGGTGCCTCATCGCTGCGTGACAGCGCGCGGAGCATATTACCAAGCCAGATAAACACGCCGTTTACTGTGAAACGTTATTGCAACATTGCCGACACCATTTTACAAACGTTGCCACAAAAATCGTGACTGGATGCGAAGGTCGCGGGGAGTGATACGAAAAAATGGAAACCAGGCTTATTGTTGCCTATGCGCTTTGCGCCGCGCTCGTGCTCATATTGTCCGCATTGGCGATCCGTTATGCAAGCAACAGACGACAGTTCAAGATCCGGCAGTCGGGCCGGGGAAAAAACATTGCCAATCCGGACAATGTGCCTGCGGAATAGTCCGGTCTTTTTCGTGCCATGATGGCCGGTCGCATGTCCGGGTTCGCCTGACCATCGCGCGGACTGGAAGACAAGGTGCGAAACCCCATCCGCCAGGGGCGGCTTGCCCGAGCAGCCCCTGGAATGACGGTGTCATTCCGGATATTTTTGCGCCATCCACTTCAGCGATTCGACGCATAGTTGTTCCAGCACCGATTCATCCACATCGCCCAGCTTTTTGATGTAGAGGCATGATTTGCCGGTTTTGTACTTGCCAAGCTTCGCCATAAGCTCGGCTTGACCCAGAAAACCGTCGACAAGGTAAAGCACGGTTTGGCCCTTGCGCGGTGAAAAGCCGATCCGGCACATGTCGCCCTCGCGACCGCTTTCATATTTGTAATGATAGCTGCCAAAGCCGATGATACTGGGTCCCCACATTTTGGGCTTGTGGCCTGAGAGTCGCTCCATCATTGCGGCAATCCTGTGCGCCTCCGCCCGCTGCCGATCATCGGCGACGGCCTCGATAAAATCATGGACACTGGTCGCTGTCGGCCTGGTTTTGATTTCGGTTGTGGCCATCGAACCCTCCCTCGTCACGACCGCTTAACGCCTTGCCGCCGCTGGTTCAGACTGCTAGCCGCGCGGCGACAGATTAGCCACGAAAGTAGCCAAAATGAAAGATTCGGTCAAAAAAGTGGTCCTCGCTTATTCGGGCGGGCTGGATACCAGCGTCATCCTGAAATGGTTGCAGGTCGAATATGGTTGCGAGGTGGTGACCTTTACAGCCGATCTGGGGCAGGGCGAGGAGCTTGGCCCAGCGCGCGATAAGGCGGTGTTGATGGGTGTACCCGACCATCACATCTATATCGATGATCTGCGTGAGGAATTTGTCCGCGATTTCGTTTTTCCGATGATGCGCGCCAATGCGCGCTACGAAGGCGATTACCTGCTCGGCACCTCGATTGCGCGGCCGCTGATTTCCAAACGCCTGATCGAGATTGCGGCCGAAACCGGGGCCGACGCCATCGCGCATGGCGCGACCGGCAAGGGCAACGACCAGGTGCGCTTCGAGCTGTCGGCCTATGCGCTCAATCCCGACATCAAGGTGATCGCTCCGTGGCGCGAATGGGATCTGACCAGCCGGACGCGGCTGATCGAATGGGCCGAACAGCACCAGATTCCGGTGCCCAAGGACAAGCGCGGAGAGTCGCCTTTTTCGACCGACGCGAACCTCTTACACACCTCATCCGAGGGCAAGGTGTTGGAGGATCCGTGGGACGAAACGCCCGACTATGTCTATTCGCGCACGGTCAATCCCGAAGACGCGCCGGATGCGCCGGAATATATCACTATCGACTTCGAGAAGGGCGACGGCGTTGCCCTAAACGGGGAGGCGATGTCGCCTGCGACTTTGCTCGCCGCGCTTAACGATTTAGGCCGCAAGCATGGCATCGGGCGGCTCGATCTGGTCGAGAACCGCTTCGTCGGAATGAAATCGCGCGGCATGTACGAAACGCCGGGCGGCGAAATCTACGCGCGCGCGCATCGCGGGATCGAGAGCATCACCTTGGACCGCGGCGCGGCGCATCTGAAGGACGAGCTGATGCCCAAATATGCCGAGCTCATTTATAACGGCTTCTGGTTCTCACCCGAACGCGAGATGCTGCAGGCCGCGATTGACCACAGCCAGGAACTGGTGTCGGGAACCGTCCGGCTAAAGCTTTACAAGGGTTTGGCGAGCGTTGTTGGGCGGAAATCTCCGAACAGCCTGTATAGCGAAAAGGTTGTGACCTTCGAGGACGATGCAGGGGCATACGACCAGAAGGATGCGGCGGGGTTCATCAAGTTGAATGCTCTGCGGTTAAGGTTGTTGGGGCAGCGGAGGGGTTGAGCCAAAAAAGGATCGTCACCCTGAACTTGTTTCAGGGTCCATCGTGCAGCGAAACCAGAGTTCGAAGGCGAAATGGACCCTGAAACAAGTTCAGGGTGACGGACCATAGCGTAGGTTTTTCGACTTAACCCTCACCCTTTCCTTAACCATTTGCCGCTAATCCGGGAGTTGTGAAAAAGCGTCTTGAATCCGCCGATCCCAAACCCGTGTCCGCCGTCAGCACCGCCGTCGGTCTGTGCGGGCTCGCCGGGCTGGTGCTCGCGGTCGTCATTGCGCGCAATTTCGGCGCGATCATGGATGCTATTGGCATTCCCGGCCTGCCTGCGCTGGCCGATGGCCCCTATTCGGCGATGGTGGCGCTGGTTTTTTGCGGGCTACCGATGGTGCTTTGGTCGCTGCTGGTCGACAAGGTGCATTTGCGACCATCGACCGGCATCGACTGGAGCCTCAAGCGCCCGGTCGCCGACGTTCTCGACACCAGCATTGTCAAGATTGCGGGGCTTTGGGCAACATGGGCGGTGATCGCGAGCATTTACGCGCTGTGCCGCTTTTATTGGGACGGCAATTACCTGTTCTCGATGGAAATGTTCCAGGCGGCCGCCATTCCGCTGGTCATCCTGTCGGCCCCCTATGTCGTCTGGCTCGACCGCTATCTGGTCACCCCGCGCGACGGCGCGTGGCATCTCGGCGCATGGATAGCGGGCCGCGCCGATTGGGAGCGCGAGGAGATTTTCCACCACATCCGTGCATGGACGGTGAAGGGCTTTTTCCTCGCCTTCATGATTTCCATCGTCCCCGGCGGTTGGCACAACATCGTCAATATGAATTTTGCCGAGGTCGTCACCAACCCCGTGTGGCTTGCCAATGCGCTGATCACCGCGATGTTTCTGGTCGATGTGCAGTTCGCCACCGTCGGCTATATGCTGACGATGAAGCCGCTGGATGCGCATATCCGCACCGCCAATCCCTATCTCGCGGGCTGGGTCGCGGCGCTGATGTGCTATCCGCCCTTCATCCTGATGAACAATGGCGGGCCGCTCGACTATCATATCGGCACCAGCGACTGGGCTTACTGGTTCGAGGGGCAGACCGCGTTGCTCTGGTTCTGGGGCGCGATACTGGTCGCGCTGACCGGCATCTATGCCTGGGCCACCGTCGCGTTCGGTTTGCGCTTTTCCAACCTGACGCATCGCGGCATCTTGACCCACGGACCTTATGCGTGGAGCAAGCATCCGGCCTATCTCAGCAAGAATGCCTATTGGTGGCTGGCGACCTTGCCGTTTCTCGTGACCACCGGCAGCACTGCCGACATGATCCGCAATACTGCGATTTTGGCGCTGGTCAGCGGCATTTATTATTGGCGCGCGCGTACGGAGGAAAAGCATCTGATGCCCGATCCCGCCTATGCCGAATATGCTGCATGGATGGACGGCAACGCGATGATCCCGCGCTTCTTTGCAGGCCTGCGCGGCCTTGTCGGCAACCGCCTGCGCAAAGGTGGTGACGTCCAGCCTGCCGAGTAAGCTTTAATCGCACAATTAACTCTGATACGCTCCTCGTGAGGACAGAGGAGAGTCGGGATGCACGATCTGGTTATTCGCGGAGGCACCGTGGTCGATGGGACGGGCGCGGAACGCTTTGTCGCCGATATCGCGGTGGACGGCGGGGTCATCACCGCTATCGGGCATATCAGCACGAAGGGCCGCGAGGAAATCGACGCGACCGGCAGGATCGTGGCCCCCGGCTTTGTCGATATCCACACCCATTATGATGGGCAAGCAACGTGGGACAGCGAGATGGCACCGTCGAGCTGGCACGGCGTTACCACGGTCGTCATGGGCAATTGCGGTGTCGGCTTTGCGCCCGCGCGGCCCGACCGGCACGACTGGCTGATCGGCCTGATGGAAGGGGTCGAGGATATCCCCGGCACCGCGCTTGCCGAGGGGATGAAATGGGATTGGGAGAGCTTTCCCGACTATCTCGACGCATTGGAGCGCCTGCCGCGTACCATCGACATCGGCACGCATGTTCCGCACGGCGCGTTGCGCGCCTATGTGATGGGCGAACGGGGCGCTGATAATGAAGAGCCGACCGACGCAGACATCGCCGAAATGGCGCGACTGGTGGAGGAGGGGGTACGCGCAGGCGCACTCGGTGTCTCGACCTCGCGGACGATTCTGCACAAATCGGTCGATGGCGAACTCGTTCCCGGCACCACCGCGACCGAACCCGAACTCGTCGCGCTCGGCCGGGCGATGGCACGTGCGGGGCATGGAGTGTTCGAGCTGACGTCGGACCTGCTCCCTGAATGGGACGAGTTTGGCTGGATGCGGCGGCTGTCGGCGGAAACAGGGCAGCCAATTGTGTTCTCAATGCTGCAATCGCCGATCAAGCAAATGCACTGGCGCGACCAGATGGCGGCGATGCGGGCCGCGAACGAGAATGGCGCGAACATCGTCGCGGCCATCGGCCTGCGCGGCATCGGCGTGATCATGAACTGGCGCGGGACGGTGCATCCGTTCATGCGCAAGCCGAGCTGGGAGGCGATCCGTGACCTTCCTTGGGAGGCACAAAAGGCAAAGCTTGCCGACCCCGCGTTCAAGGCAGCGATGCTGGCGGAGGACAATCTGCCGCCGCCGTCGGCCGACCTTGCGCCTTTCTTCATGCTTGTCACCGCCGCATGGGCGATGCAATTTCCGCTGACCGACAATTTCAGTTACGAACCCACGCGCGAAGAAAGCGTCTTTGGCTTTGCCGACCAGGCGGGCAGGGACGCGGCGGAATATGCCTATGACCAGCTGATGCAGGACGACGGCAACGGGATGATCTACCTGCCCATACTCAACTATATGGACGGTAATCTGGAGTTCACGAAGGAGTTGCTGGAAGCCGATGACACGCTAGCCTCGCTGTCCGACGGCGGCGCGCATTGCGGCACGATCTGCGATGCCGCCGCGCCGACATTCCTGCTCAGCTACTGGGCCCGTGACCGGAAGGCCGGTACAATTCCGCTCGAACTGGCAGTAAAACGCCAATGCCATGATACGGCGCGGCTCTATGGGCTGAACGATCGCGGCGTGCTCAAGCCCGGCTATCTGGCGGATATCAATGTGATCGATTTCGACGCGCTTAAATTGCAGAAGCCGTGGCTGGCCTTCGACCTTCCCGCAGGTGGAAAGCGGTTGCTGCAAAAGGCCGATGGATATGTGGCGACCGTCAAATCGGGCGTAGTGACTTTCCGCGACGGAGCAATGACCGGCGCGCTACCCGGAGTTGTCGTGCGCGGCCCGCAAAGCGTGGCAATGGCGGAGGCGGCGGAGTAATGTCATTGTTGTGAACTGTGGCACGGTATGCTATTTGTGGCATGTTGCGCAGATGAGGCATTGACATGGGAATAGAAATCAAAGTTGCAGCCAATGGCCGGATGGTTCTGCCCGTTGAAGTTCGCAAACGTCTGGGTTTGGAAAATGGTGGTCGGCTGTTTTTGAATGAGGGCGAGTTCGGACTGGAGCTTTCAAGCGTTCAACAGCGGGTGGGCAAGGCGCAGGCCTTTTACGAGGAAGTAAGCAAGGGTAAGCCCAGCTTTACCGTCGACGATTTTCTGAAGCAGAAACGGGCTGACGCCGCGCGCGAGAAATATTGAGCGTGGTTGTCCTCGATGCGTCGGCGCTTCTTGCTCTTTTGAAGCGCGAAACTGGGGCAAATGTTGTCGAGGCATTGCTCGACCAAGCGGTAATCGGTTCGGTCAATCTCGGCGAGGCGGCGCAGATTCAATATCTGCATGGTTGGGGCCGGAAAGAATTTGAAACCGCAATAGCAATGATTGAAATTTCAGTCGTGCCCATATCGCAAAAAGTCGCGATGGACGCTGCCGATTTTCGTGAAGTGGCTCGCCAGAATGGCATATCCCAGGCGGATTGTCTGTGTTTGGCATTGGCCCAAAGCGAAGGCGCTCTTGCTTTGACCGCAGACCGGGATTGGTTGAAGATTTCTGACCAGATCGGCGTTGAGATCCGGCTTATCCGCTAAACCCGCATCGGCATCAGCACATACAGCGCCGCGCTCTTGTCATTCTCGCGAATAAGGGTGGGCGCGCTCGCGTCGGCCAAATGAAGTTCGACCACATCGCCCTCGATCTCGCCCAATATGTCCATCAAATAGCGCGCGTTGAAGCCTATCTCGAACCCGTCGCTTCCATATTGGCCGGGGACCTCTTCGGCCGCCGTGCCGTTTTCGGGCGAGGTGACCGATAGCGTGATCTTGTCCTTGTCGAGCGCCATCTTGACCGCGCGGGTCTTTTCCGTGGCGATGGTGGCGACGCGGTCGACGCCTTGGCTAAAGGCCTTGGGGTCGATCTTGAGCAGCTTGTCGTTCGCGGTCGGAATGACGCGGCTGTAATCGGGGAAGGTGCCGTCGATCAGCTTTGAGGTCAGAATGACATGGTCGAAAGTGAAGCGGATCTTGCTCGCCGAGAGGTCTACCTGGACAATATTGTCGCCGCTTTCGTCGAGCAGCTTGCGGATTTCGCCGACGCATTTGCGCGGGACAATGATGTCGGGCATCCCTTCCGCCCCTGCCGGACGCGGCAGCGTGACGCGGGCGAGGCGATGCCCGTCGGTGGCGGCGGCCTTCAACACCGGCTCGGTATCTTCCGTAACGTGGAGGAAGATGCCATTCAGATAATAGCGCGTTTCCTCGGTCGAAATCGCAAAACGCGTCTTGTCGATAATCTCGATCAGCGACGATGCCGGGATTTCGAACGATGTGGGCAATTCGCCCTCGGCAATCATCGGGAAATCGTCGCGCGGCAGCGTCGCGAGGCTGAAACGCGCACGACCCGCATTGACCGCCATACGGCCGTCTGCGGCATGAAGCTGCACCTGCGAGCCTTCGGGCAATTTGCGCGCAATCTCGAACAGTGTGTGTGCCGATACCGTGGTTGCGCCCGGCGTTTCGACCTGCGCGGCAAAGGTTTCGACGACCTGCAAATCGAGGTCGGTCGCGGTAATCTTAATGCTGCCGCCGTCGCTGGCTTCAATGAGGACGTTGGAGAGGATCGGAATGGTGTTGCGCCGTTCGACCACCGACTGGACGTGGCTCAGGCTTTTCAGCAGCGTCGCGCGTTCGATCGTGGCTCTCATCTTCATTCCCCTAATCGGGCTGCCTGCCCGTAATCCGCCAGAAAGCGTCATTTCTTCCGGCGAATCTTCCTTAACCGCTTTGTCCACAAGGGCAAGCCGATAGCTTTTGCCTTGGGCAAATAGCTGTGGAATAAGCGCGGCCATGTTAAGCACCGGGGGAAAACGGCTTTTTATCGCGCGACATGGCGAAACCGTGTTCAATAGAATCGCGCGGATGCAGGGACAGGCGGAGGTGCATACGCCGCTGACCTGGGATGGCTGCGTTCAGGCCAAGATGATGGGCCGGGCGCTGGCAAATTATCTGGGGAGCGATGCGCGGCCGCAGCTCTGGTCGTCGAGTGCGGGGCGGGCGTTGCAGACGCTGGCGCTGGTCGCCGAGGAGATCGGCGCGGACTGGCATCAGGCGCAGCGCGACGACCGGTTGCTCGAGATCGATGTCGGCTCATGGTCGAGCCGCACCTATGCCGACATCGCCGCCGAAATCGGCCCGATAGTAGATCTGGAGCATAAGCTGTTTTCAGTGAAACCGGACGGCGGCGAATGGTATGACGATGTGGCCACGCGGCTGTCGCATTGGTTGGACGAGCAGCCTTTCGAGCAAGACATGCTGGTCATCTGTCACGGCATGACCGCGCGCGTTTTGCGTGGGCTGCTATTGGGTCACGAAGCGATGGAGCGTTTCGGCGCGCCGATTGCGCCCAGTCTTTCCCAAGGCAGCATGGTGATGATCCGAGACGGGGTCGAGGAGCTGGTGGTGGGCGGCGAGGGACCGGGGGAAAGGGCGTGAGGGCCGTGTGGCTAATGTGCATGCTTGCGCTGGCTGCACCTCTCGCGGCCAAGGACCGCCTCGGCGTCTACCAGGGCTGGGCCGCCTTCCGCGACCCTGCAACGCCGCGCTGCTACGCCATTTCTGCGCCTGAAGAGACCGTGGGCACACCCACACGCAACGGTTATCTGTCGATAGGCTTCTGGCCCAAGCGCCGAGTCACACACCAGATTTACGTCCGCCTCTCACGCGACCGTTCGACCAATAGCGGCATCACGCTCAGCGCCGGGGGCCGCCGTTTCCGGCTGAAAGTCGATGGCAATAGCGGCTGGGCCACCGACCGCCGGATGGACCTCGCCATCATCGCCGCAATGCGTAGCGCGACCTCGCTAAGCGTGGAGAGCATAGGGCGCAACGGGCGGTCGATTGTCGATGCCTATTCCCTGCGCGGCGCACCGAGTGCAATTGATGCAGCGGCTTTGGGGTGTTTGATCGCATAGCTTTACTGGTATTTCAGGGCTAGCCAGCTTATATGCCCGCCCATCATGCAGATTCCCGGCCATATCGATCCCGTAGTAACCACGCGCGCCATTACGCCGCGCGCCGATGGGCGTATCGACCTTATAGGGCTTAGCCATCTGCAAATCCGGCGGTTGTTCGAAGAGTCGCAACTCGACGAGAAGGCCGCCAAGCTGCGCTCGAAACAGGTGTTTCACTGGATCTACCACCGCGGCGTCACCGACTTTGCGGGGATGACCGACATATCCAAGACCATGCGGCCCTGGCTCGCCGACCGCTTTGTGATCGGGCGCCCGCAAGTGGTCGAGGCGCAGGTCAGCAGCGACGGCACGCGCAAATGGCTGCTGCGCACCGACGACGCGCAAGACTTTGAAATGGTGTTCATCCCCGATGCCGATCGCGGGACTTTGTGCATTTCGTCGCAGGTTGGCTGCACACTGAATTGCCGGTTCTGCCATACCGGCACGATGCGGCTGGTGCGCAACCTGACGCCGGGCGAGATCGTCGGACAGGTCATGCTCGCGCGCGATGCACTCGGCGAATGGCCGAAAGGCAATATGGCCTCGGCCAATGACGATGATGAGGATGACGATGTCGGCCATTATACCGCCGACGGGCGGATGCTGACCAACATCGTGCTGATGGGGATGGGTGAGCCGCTCTATAATTTCGACAATGTCCGCGACGCGATGAAGGTAGTGATGCACGGCGACGGCCTCGGCCTGTCGCGGCGGCGGATCACGCTGTCGACCAGCGGCGTAGTGCCGATGATGGCGCGCGCGGGCGAGGAGATCAACGTCAATCTTGCGGTTTCGCTGCACGCTGTGACCAAGGAAATCCGCGACGAAATCGTGCCGATCAACCGCAAATATGGCATCGACGAACTGCTGCGGGCCTGCGCCGAATATCCCGGTGTCAGCAATGCGCGGCGCATCACGTTCGAATATGTGATGCTGAAGGACAAGAATGACAGCGACGAGGATGCGCGCGAGCTGGTGCGCCTGATCCGGCAATATGACTTGCCGGCTAAAGTCAACCTCATCCCGTTCAATCCGTGGCCAGGTGCACCTTATGAATGTTCGGACCCTGAACGCATCAAGCGTTTTTCAAAGATCATTTTCGAGGCAGGCATCAGCGCGCCAGTCCGTACTCCGCGAGGCCGCGATATCATGGCCGCCTGCGGGCAGCTCAAATCGTCCAGCGAAAGGAAAAGCCGCGCCGAACTCGACCGGCTGGCCGAAGAGAAGCTGGCGGCATTAGCCTGAACATCGTGGTGATCGAATCCTTCAGACGTCGGTTGGTGGGTCAGGTCCGCGACCTGTTCAACGACCGTACGCATGGCGAAGCGCCGGTGCAGCCATCGGACAATGCGCTGCTGCCGCGCGGATCGGTCGCCTGGCGGGTGCATGGCGATGTTACGACGATGATGGTCGGTGGCATATCGGGGTTGCTGCTGGAAATGCTGCATCCCGCCGCGCTGGCGGGTGTCTGGGATCACAGTAATTTTCGCAAGGACATGCTGGGACGGCTTCGACGGACGGCGCGCTTCATCGCGCAGACGACATATGCGGAGCGTGGTGAGGCCGAAGCGGCCATTACGCGTGTCAACCGCATCCACGCGAATGTGGCCGGTACACTTCCTGATGGCACGCCCTACCGTGCCGACGACCCACATTTGCTGGCGTGGATTCATGTCGCGGGCGCGATATCCTTCCTCGACGCCTGGATCCGCTATGGCGAACCAGCGATGACCCGCCGCGATCAGGACGCCTATTTCGCCGAAGTCGCCGATGTCGCGCGTCGCCTGGGTGCCGATCCGGTACCGGAAACACGCGCTGCGGCAGAAAGACTGATAACCGAATTTCGCGCCGAACTATGCGGTACCGACCGCTCGCGTCAGGTTGCGCGCATCATCCTCAATCCACCGGCGTCGGGCCTGCGCGCCATGTACGCACAGAAAGTGATGGGACAGGCGGCGATCGATCTCCTCCCTCGCTGGGCGCGGCACATGCACGGCTTGAACAGCCCGATCCTCGGCCGCCCCGCAGTTGATGCCGCGACCTTTGGCATGGCGAGTACCTTGCGCTGGGCCTTCGCCGCGGAGCACCAGCGATGAGCTTTACATGGTGGGTCTATCCCACGCGGCGTTTCAGCATCGATGGCATCGATTTCGCCGTGTCCAGCCGGGCGCGGGGAGATGGTTTGCATTCTTCGCTGTCCATGTTTGGAGTCGAGCAGGCGAGCGACCGGACGCCGGTGCTGGGACCGGAATCGGTGCGCAACCACTTATTGCGGGCAAGGCTGCCCGATGGGCGCATGGTCGAAGTCGATTTCGGTTATATGGGGATGTGGACAACGGGTATTGTTGCCAGGCTCGACGGCGTGATTGTCCACGAAAGCCACAAAGGCCGTGTGCCGGCCTATCCCGACAGATATCGCGCTGCGGCGACGCAGCATGACAGTATGTCGGCGGCATTTCAGGCGGGTCGCAACGAGGCGGGGCCAACCTTGAACGGCGGCATCATGGCGCGCGAAAACCGAATTCCTTTCGCGGTGGATGTGGCGACCGGGCTGCTTTTCTACCTGGTTGCCAAGCTCACCGACCTGCAAACCGCGGCAGCGGTCGGCGTGATCGTCGGCTTCGGCCTGATCGTTTTCCAGAAGATCACGAAAATCGACGTTACGGGCGGACTCGCGCTGTTCGGCATCGTCATGCTGTGCATTTCCGCGGGGCTTGCCTATTGGCTGGCCGATGAGGAGTGGATCAAGCTGCGTGGGACCATCACCGGCATGATCGCGGCCAGCTTCTTCCTCATCGATGGCGCGCGCGGCGGCCCGTATATCGGCAAGGGACTGGCACGTTATATGCCCTATTCGGATATCGACACCGGGCGTTTTGCGATCGGGATGGGCTGCGTCGGGCTGTTCATGGCAGGGCTGAATTACGCTGCCGCAAAGCTGCTGAGCACCGACGCCTGGCTGTTCTACACGACCTTTATCGACTTTTTCATCGTTGGCGGACTTGTGTTCTTCGTCCTGCGATTTGCGCGACAGGGCAAGCCGCAAACGGTTGCGGACTTGCCTTCGTAACATTTGAGATTGTACCAGCGAACAGGGGGGCAGCTTTTCAAAAAGGATTTCCCGGATGTCCTTGCTCGACCGACTATTGCACGGGAAAATCAGGCAAGGTCGGTTGACCATTGTCTCTCCCGATGGGAACAGCACATATTATGGGACGGCCGCAGCTGGCTGGCCCTCCGTCACCTTGCGCCTCAAGAGCGCGGGGGCGTCCCGGCGCATTGTTCTCAACCCGCGCCTTGGTATGGGCGAAACCTATATGGACGGCGATGTGAGTGTCGACGACGACGATATCATGGGCCTTGTCGAGCTCATCAGGCGCAACAACCCGTGGGAAAAAGGCGGCGAGATTGGCGATCCGAAGCCGTTGAAGAAACTGACCAACCGACTGGCACGCCCGGTACGGCAACTGAACAATCTGACCGCGTCGCGCGCGAATGTCGCGCACCATTATGATCTGTCGAATGACTTTTACAGGCTCTGGCTGGATGAGGACATGCAGTATAGCTGCGCCTACTGGTCCGAGGCAGACGACACGCTGGAACGTGCGCAATTAGCGAAGAAGGCCCATATTGCGGCCAAGCTTGCGCTGCAACCAGGCCAAAAGGTGCTCGATATCGGTTGTGGTTGGGGCGGTATGGCGCTGTACCTGAACCGCATCGCCGGGGTTGAAGTGCTCGGCATCACCTTAAGCGAAGAACAGCTGAAATTGGCACGTGAACGTGCAGAGGCGATGGGCGTTGCCAACAAGGTCAGGTTCGAGTTGCTCGACTATCGCGTGCTCGCCAAACGCGCGCCCGGCTATTTCGATCGCATTGTCTCGGTGGGTATGTTCGAACATGTCGGCGCCCCGCAATATGATATATTTTTTCGCGCATGTGCCAGTCTGATGAAAGATGACGGGGTGATGTTGCTCCACACTATCGGCCGTTTCGGCAAGCCGGGCAGCACCGATGCCTTCACGCGCAAATACATCTTCCCCGGTGGTTATATCCCCGCTCTGTCGGAGACACTGGCGTCGAGCGAGAAGGCAAAGCTGATCGCAACCGATGTCGAAACGCTAAGGCTGCATTATGCGATGACATTGAGAGAATGGTACAGGCGTGTGCAGGCCAATAAGGACGCGATCATCGGGCAATATGACCCGCGCTTCTACCGAATGTGGACCTTCTATCTCGCCGGAGCGACCGCCGCATTCGAATGGGGCGGAATGGGTAACTATCAAATCCAGTTCACCCGTAATCGCCGCGCCCTGCCCATTACTCGCGATTATATGGCTGAGGCGGAAAAGACTATGATAGGGCGCTAAACAAATATTGCCACTGACTGCATTCCTGTCAGCATCGGTTCACCATCGCTGTTCCAGGCGGTCATGTACTGGCTGCTTGCGCCATTCGCGGCGTGGTGGGTTTCACTTTCCAGATACCACCAGCCATCTTTGGTCGTGGGCGCCTCGTGGAGCATGTTGATCTGCCAGTTCATGGAGCTGACCATGCCCTTCTCGGTCATCAGGCCCATGGCCGACGGTGGCAAAGCATCGCCAATGCAGATCAGTTCAGCGACATGATCCAGCCCCGCATGTTCGGTAAAGCGATGCCAACTGGCCAATCTGTTCGTAGCAAGGCCCAGTTCAAGACGCTTTTCGGGGTATTGCATGTGTCCGGTGAAAAACTCTGGCGGCCCGCTTCGCGCACCCGCCGCGTCCGGCACGGGCGGAAAATCAGGCCGCACCAGATTCTCGTAATCCAGATGGCTATGCCGCCGGTTCATGAAAATAAACGTACAGGAAAGCCCGACTCCGTCGGTGCCGCTGATTTCGGATTTCACGAAGGCCGTGTTTTTGCCTCGCCGAAGCATCGTCGCCGTCACCTCGACATCGCCGGCGAGCGGCCCGGCAAAAGCAATCTGGGCCGATTGAAGCGGCGGGAGATTTTCGTCCGCCAGTTTCGCTGCCTGATAGGCAAGGACCGAGCTTAACCCGCCATAGGCTGTGCGACCCTGATGCCAACTGGGCGGGATCGAAACAGAGTGGGAGGCAGCGCCGGGCTGAAAGCGGGCAAGGAGGGATGCAAGGTTCATGGGCCGGGCTTAGCGAGAGAAAATTGCCCCCGCAAGCCGCAGAAATTGGCGCTTGCCTTCATCGCGTCCGCGTGTTGAAACTTTCCCCTACGGCATCGGGGAGCAGTCGGATTTATAGCTGGATCAACACATTATTGCAGGACGGCCGGGCTGTAGCCCCGGATACGATGTCAGCCAGTCTGCTGGTGCGGATCCTGCGTGCGGCGGTGGCCGAGGGGGGCGACCGCCGTGCGATGTTGGCGGCCGTTGGCATCGACGAGGCGCGGTTGCGTAATCCGCTCGGACGATTGTCGTCCAACCTGGTGCTACGTTTTTTCCGGATGCTGGAGCAACACTTTAACGACCCGTCCGTCAGTTTGCGGATCGGGGAAAAGGCATCGATGCAGAATTTTTCCGATCTCGGCTATGCCACCCGGCTCGAGGCCAATCTGGCATCGGTGATCGAGGCGAATGTGCGGATCCAGCTATTGCGTCAGAACATGTTCAAGACCAGTTTCGATCCGGCAGGCAAGCCGCCCTTCATGCTATGGGATTGCCACCCCGATTTCGTTGAGGCCTACGCACCATTTGTTGAATTTTCGGTCGCAACATACGCACGCTTGTCGCGGCAGATACTGGGCGAACCGCCGTTGCTGCGAACGGTTCATTTCCGCCACCGGCCTCGTTTCGACATTGCGAGATATGAAGCTGCATTTGGGTGTCCCGTCGCTTTCTCGATGCAGCAAACGCGGATGGAGATTGCTGCACGCCAGGTTTTCCGCCCGTCTCCATTTGCGAACCCCAAATTGTTCGATGCAGCGTCAGAGCGCTATAACCAGCCCGCCAACTGGATGGCGGAGGGAAAGCGCCACCTGGCCTACAGCTATTTTTATCTGTCGAACGAGGTCGACAAATCGCCACCCACACTCGACCGCATGGCAATTTCGTTCGGCATGAGCGAGCGGTCGCTTCGGCGCAAGCTGGTCGAAGAGGGGATGCCGTTTCGCAATTTGCTGGATCTGGTCCGACAAGATTTGTGGGCGCTTTACAGAATGGAGAACAAGCGAGCGCTGGGCGAAATTGCGCTGCTGCTGGGTTACAGCGATCTCAGCGCATTTACCCGTGCGCACAAGCGCTGGTACGGGCGACCACCCAGCGTCGACCAAGCTGTTGATGTGAAAACGCTTCCCCAGCATGTTGCGTCAGTTGTTCGACCCTACTAGGCCGGGTAAAGGTGCATACTCGACTGGGGGGAACGCAGATGATGTCAGGATGGTGGTGAGCCATCCGCATTTGTTTCCGCCTTGCGTTCTGGATCGACATATCCGGTAAGGGGCGCTGACAATCTGACGATAAGCCCTGTTGTTTCCCAGCAGAAATCGACTTTACTGTCGGGATGCTCCTGACCGAATACGCTGATCATCGTGGTCCCAAATCCCTTGTGCGTCGGCGCCGAAACAGGCGGGCCGCCGGACTCATGCCAGGTCATATTGAGCAGCGGCGTGGCGGGCGGGCGTTGGTCGATTTTCCATTCAACCGAAAGTCGGCCGGTTTCGTTGGACAGACATCCATATTTTGCGGCGTTGGTTGTAAGCTCATGTACAACGAGCGTCATCGACTGTGCTATTGACGGGGCGAGCATCACATCTTCGCCCGTTACCAGGATGTTCGAACGCATGTCAGATCGATATGGTGCAAGCTCATCTTCCAGGATGTTTTTAAGACTGGCTCCGCGCCAATCAGAAGCTGCAATTGCGCCATTTGTCTGAGCCAGAGCCCGGATACGTTTGCTGAGCTTGGCCTTCAGGTCCGAAACAGTGTCCGCATGTGCCAGCTGGACGACACCTTGCACAACCGCCAGCAGATTTCGGGCCCGATGCTCAACTTCGCGGACAAGCATATTTTCGCGCGCCTGAGCCTTTTTAATGTCGGATATATCCACAGAAACGCCGGCAATTCCGGCGATGGATCCTTCTGCATCATATAGAGGAGCCTTGGTCGTCCGATATATACGACGCTCACCGTCAGGAGAGGTAATTGTTTCCTCGACTACCAGCGTTTTGGTTGTGGCGAGCACGTGAATATCGTTCTTTCTGACCGCATCGAATTCGTCGTCTGCCTTATAAAAAGCCTTCTCTGTCAATGTGTGGAAATCTTCAATCCTGTCAGCTCCCATGGCTTTCAAGGTTGCCGTATTGGCGTAAATGATATTGAAACCAAGATCCTTGGCATAAATCAGGTCGGGACACGCCTCACTTATTGCGGAGAGCAGATTTGCAGTTTCTCTGGCTTTTGTCTCGCTCTGCACAAGGCTTGCGGACCGTTCGGCAACGCGCTCCTCGAGTGTGCGGTTTGCAGAATTCAGCCGCTTGATGCCTGTCCGGTTTTCTTCGGCGATTGCACCCATCAGCAACGCAGTCGTGGATGCGATGATAAGGAACATTTGAAGTGCCTCATTTTCGATATCTGCATAAATCAGGTTCTGCGCAAATGGTCCCATTCCGACCAAGGTAAACAATATCGACACAAGCGAGACGGCCACGATTGTGTATATGGCACCGGGTATGCGGAAACTGAGTGCGGCCCACAGCAGGGGCGGAATGAGCAGAAAGGCAAATGGCATGACTCCGCCGAAGGCGATGCCCGCCATGATGACGAAGAAAATCAGCAATGACGACGCTTCTATCCAGCGCCGGGGGTGCATGCGCAACGCCGGTGCCGCTGTCCTGAACAATAGCAGGCTTAAAGGAGCCGCCAGCGTTGCACCCGTTGCATCACCCAGCAATATTCGAAACCAAGCGTCGTTCCACGGTCTATCGTAGGACCAGCCTAAGGCTATACTGCCGGTCGATGCGCTTAACAGAGGCATGCAAATAGCTGCCACAACCATGAAGATTGCCGCACCCTTTATTGTAACGAGGATCGGTCCAGCGGGAATGAATTTTCTGATGATGAATGCTCCTGTCAGCGAGGCAATGGCATTGCCGATCGCTAGCAAAGAGGCCGGTCCGAAGCTGTGGTGATACCAGATCAGGTTACCGGTATATTCGGCTGCAATCGAGGCGGCCGCCCACAGCGGCCACAAAGGGCGAGGCGATGCCAGAGCCGCAGCCAGCAGAACTCCGGCCGGTAACCAGATCGAGACTCCCGATCCCGGTATTGCACCCAGAAGCTCGGTAATTTGTGCTGCTGCGATGCAGGCAGCATAGATTCCCAGGGCAACGGTCGTCCGCTTCAGAATGGTATCAGCGATTATCATTATCTCGTCGCGCAAAGGGGAATTGCTTGCGACCAGCATAACCTGGCCATTTTACATTTCCAGTTGAATTGTAACATTTTTGCCGGGTGCAACAGACCCGGACGATCGTTAGCCGAAATTCATAAGCTGAACCTGCGAAAGCCGACATGCGCAGACTTGAGGTGGCTGATGCATCGCTTCTACAGCCGTTGGGTAGCGCAGCTAAATGGTGGAACAGCTTCACGGCTGCCTCGTTACCACCGATAAAGGGAAAATATCATGGTAGCGCGCCCCTATTGGAAAGGTCAGCTCCGGCTGGCGCTGGTGTCCATTCCGGTCGAGATTTACTCGGCAACCAAGAGCGGCGCTTCGGTTGCCTTCCGGCAGATTCACGAACCGTCTGGCAAGCCCGTCAAATATCTGAAGTCCGTCCCAGGCATCGGCCCGGTGGATACCGACGATATCATGAAAGGCTACGAATATGAGAAGGGCAATTTTGTCCTTCTGGAAGAGGATGAGCTTAATGCCGTCCGGCTGGAGTCCAAGAAGACTCTCGAACTGACACTGTTCGTACCCGCCGACGATATAGACATCACCTATTACGAAAAACCCTATTATGTGGTTCCCGCCGACGATCTGGCGACCGAAGCCTTCATCGTCTTGCGCGAGGCACTGAAACGTACAAAAATGGTGGGGCTGGGCCAGTTGGCGATGCGCGGTCGCGAATATGTTGTTTCGGTCAAGCCATGCGGCAAGGGCCTCGTAATGGAAACGCTTCGCTATGCCGATGAACTCGCCAAAGCGCAAAGCTATTTCAGCGACATTCCGGCAGACAAACCCGATGCAGAATTGCTCGAACTGGCCGAGAGCCTGATTGCCAAGAAGACTGGAGATTTTGACGCCGGGGCATTCAAGGACCGTTATATCGATGCATTGAAAGATCTGGTCGCCCGCAAGCTGAGGGCCAAGGGTCGCAAGATCGTGGCTGAGGACGAGCCCGAGGCGGCATCGGGCAAGGGCAATGTTATCGACCTGATGGCGGCATTGAAGAAATCGCTGGAAAAGCCGGAGGACAAAAGGGGCACCGCAGCCAAGCCGGTTGCCACGACGCGTACGAAAAAGTCTGCGGCAAAGAAGCGCGCCTGACCGATGGCCGTCGATCCGCTAGAACTATATAATGCCAAGCGCGATTTCAAGAAGACTGCGGAACCGTCCGGCAAACGGGCAACGGGCAAGGGCAACAGTTTCGTTGTCCAGAAGCATGATGCGACGCGGCTACACTGGGATTTCCGGCTGGAGATTGACGGTGTGCTCAAAAGCTGGGCGGTCACAAGAGGCCCGAGCCTGAACCCTGACGACAAAAGACTGGCGGTCCGCACCGAAGATCATCCGCTAGACTATGGCAGCTTCGAGGGCACAATTCCCCAGGGCCAATATGGCGGCGGCACGGTGATGCTGTGGGATCGGGGAACCTGGGCGCCGATAACGGGTAAAAGCGCGAAGGATCTGGAGGAGGGACATCTGCATTTCACGCTCGATGGGGAGCGAATGAAGGGCGAATGGCTACTGGTGCGGATTAAGGGCAAGCCCAAGGAGAAGCGCGAGAACTGGCTGCTGCGCAAGATCGACGATGCATTTGCGGGATCGAGTGATGAATTGGTCGAGCGTTGCCTGACCAGCGTCACCACCGGGCGGACGATGCAAGATATTGCCGCCGGAAAGGCGGCGCCGAAGGCTCGGGCAGCACGCAGGGCAACAGCACTTCCGAAATTCGAGGCTCCGCAACTCGCCACGCTGGTCGATCATGTGCCCGACGGCGGTGAGTGGCTGCACGAAACAAAATATGACGGTTATCGCGCGCTGATTGCCGTCGGCGGCGGCAAGGCGAAGCTGTTTACCCGATCGGGACTGGACTGGTCGGACAAGTTCCCGAAACTGGTCCAGGCTGCGGCAGGTCTGGAGGTCGACAGCGCCTTGATAGACGGCGAAATTGTCGTTTTCGATGCCAAGGGTAATCCCAGCTTCGGTGCATTGCAGGATGCCATCAAGACAGGGGATCCCGACGCCCTTTTCTTTGCTTTCGATTTGCTGGAGCTGGATGGAGCAGACGTCAAGAAGCTATCCAACATCGAGCGCAAGGAACGGTTGCGTCCAATCATTCCTGTCGACGGCCCTTTCCAGTTTGCAGAACATATTCTGGGCAGCGGCGAACAGTTGCTGGCTGCGATGTGTGACGCCGGTCTGGAAGGGATAGTGTCGAAGCGTGCCGACGCACCTTATCGCGGCAAGCGCACCCAATCCTGGCTGAAGGTTAAATGCACGCTACGCGCTGAATATGTGATCATCGGCTGGACCGACAGCAGCGCAACCAGGCGCGGGTTCGGTGCCCTATTGTTGGCGGCGAGGGAGGGAGACAAGCTACGCTATGTAGGGAAGGTCGGCACCGGATTTAACGACAAGGCGATCACGGCATTGCGCAAGGAGCTCGATGCAATTTCCACCGCAAAAGCGGCAGCTGACGTCCCCGGGCCTGCCAGGCGCGGGGCACATTTCGTCGAGCCGAAGCTGGTCGCAGAGGTCGCTTATGGCTCGCTTACCGACGACGGCATATTGCGTCACGCGAGTTATCTTGGCCTGCGGCAAGACAAGAATGCGAAGGACGTAAAGATCGAACATGCAGCCAGCGTGCCCGATATATCGGAAGTCAAAATCTCGAACCCGGACAGGGTGATTTTTCCCGAAGCGGATATCACCAAGGGCGAGCTTGCAGAATATTATGAAGCGATGGCGGCCTTGGTGCTCAGCACGGCGAAAGGACGGCCATTGAGCCTGGTTCGCTGTCCCCAAGGCCGGGCGAAGCAGTGCTTCTTTCAACGGCATGGCGCAGAAAATCTGGGCGACGCGATCCGCACCGTCGATGTGCTCGGAAAGGACGGTAAGAGGCGTGCCTATCTTTATGTCGATGACAAGACTGGGCTGCTCGAATGCGTCCAAATGGGTTCGATCGAACTGCATGGCTGGGGCGCAAAGGCAAATGACATCGAACGGCCGGACCGGATGATATTCGACCTCGATCCGGATGAAGGCCTCGATTTTGGCGATGTTCGCAAGGCCGCAGTAGATTTGAAGCAGAAGCTTTCAGATCTGGGGCTGGTGAGCTTTCCGATGCTGTCTGGCGGGAAGGGCATTCATGTCATAGTGCCGCTGACGCCGCAGGCCGAATGGCCAGAAGTCACGGACTTTGCGCGCCGCTTTGCCAGCGCCCTGGCAGGTGCCGAGCCGGAACGTTACACGGCGACGATGTCGAAGGCCAAGCGAAAGGGTCGCATTTTCATTGACTGGCTGAGGAACCAGCGCGGCTCGACCGCGATCCTGCCCTACAGCGTTCGCGCACGACCTGGTGCCCCGGTCGCCGCACCTATTGCATGGAGCGAAATCGCACAGGTCGATGGCGGCGGGCACTTCAGTCTCGACAATCGCGCTGAATTGCTCGAACGCGCATCGGGCAAGTTGCTCAGGGGATGGGGTGTGGCGGATCAACCGCTGCCGGGCTATTGATGCTGAAAGCAGGGCTGCCGCCGGTTGCATCCGAAGATGCGCGACTGCTCATATTGGGTAGTCTGCCGGGGGATGCATCGCTGGCGGCTCGGGAATATTACGCGCACCCGCGCAACCATTTCTGGCCATTGCTGAGCGGCATAATCGGACGCGACCTCGTCGCTATGGATTATCCGGAACGGATCGGGGCGCTTCGCCAGGCCAGAGTAGCGCTGTGGGATGTCGTCGCCGAAGCAGAGCGGCCGGGCAGTCTCGACCAGAAAATCCGCCACGCGCAGATGAACAACCTGCCTGATTTCCTTACCGGCCTGCCAGCGTTGGAGGCCGTTGCGTTCAATGGTCGGAAATCGGCCGCTCTGGCTGCGGACGCCATTGGTGATTTGCGGGTGGATGTCGTGCGATTGCCCTCCAGCAGTCCCGCCAACACATTGAATATTGAGGCAAAGAGAGCGATCTGGGCGGTCCTGAAACGGTATTTGAGCATGAGATAGGTGGCGCGGGGCTCTCTGTCGGAAACAGGACCGCCGCCCGCTCACCTGGTCAAAATTACCAGCACGGAAATGGAGAACGACAGCCGACACGATACCAAACCGGTGTAGCGCCCTCATGTTCGCGTGGCGCAATTGTGATATATTGTCCCTTTACAAACCGACAGAAGCTAGAGCCCGAACTGCAACACTGCGCCCGTTTCATTTTGCAGATTCATCCTCACCGGCTTCCTGACGAATTTCCTCGATATTGCGCTCACGCTCCCCGCGCATGGGGTGCCTGTTTTGAGGTTTTCGCATGAACCGGACCCAAAGGATCACAGCAATCAACAACGCGACAATCAGCGTTCCAAATCCTAACCAGGACGTCATCTCTTCGGTATTCATTTTCGCTCCTTTCGTTTGCGATCCGGTGCCTTATCAAAATCGACGCCCTGCTCGCGCTGCCAGTAGCGTAGCAACCTGCATGTTTTTACGAAGGCTTTGACATCTCCGGCAGAGGCGAGAGCGATGAAGCCATCATCCAGATCAGCCGGTATGCGCGCGCTGCCAAAAATAGCGAGCGCTGCTTCGTTGTAACCGATGAACTTGCAATGGGCGAAGGCATCTGAGGCGAAATCTTTGGTCGGGGCGTCATCGGCGAGCATGGCTGCCCCTTCCTCGGACGGGACTATCGCAACCGCATCGTAAAAGACCGAAGGCCCCCCATCTATCTTTTGGCTGCCTGCTACGGCAGCGCCATCATCAAGCACGACACCACCGATTTTCGGGGCAATTACCTCCCATACGGCGCCTTCGGCTTCGAGGGCAGAGGTTAGCCCAGCAAATAGTCCGGCGTTCGACCCGTCGGTGAGTAAAATCCCTACTTTCCGACCTTTGAAGCTGTCGGGACCGTTGGCAATGATGCTTAGCGCTTCCGAAGTCGGCAGATCGAGCGTCGGTTTTGCGGCTTGGGCAGGGTCCGGAAGGGCCATCCCGAGTCCGTCTGCCACCTTGGCGGCCAGCTCTTCGTCAATATGGCGCAAATGGGATACCGAACGCGCCCGAATATCGACCCGCACACATTTGCTGAGTTCGAATACCAGCGCGTCAGCTATATGCTTTTGTTCTATCGGCAGCTGGCTCCTGTAGAACATCCGTGCCTGGCTGTAATGATCGGCAAAGGTTTCGGACCTTATGCGGGATTTCTCACCTGCAACCCCTGCTGGAAAGCTTCTAAAACCGATTGCGGGGTTCTCACGCGGCCCACCTTCGGGGCCCCAGCTGTTCGGTTCGTAATTCGCACGGCCTTTGGGATTCACCATCGCCATATGGCCATCCTGCTGAAAGTGCCTGACGGGACAGCGTGGGGCGTTTACCGGGATATGCGTGAAATTGGGACTACCCAGCCGCTTCAACTGGGTGTCGAGATAAGAAAAATTCCGGCCGTGCAACAAAGGATCGTCGCTGAAATCGATACCAGGGGGAACATTCTGGGTGCAGAACGCCACCTGTTCGGTTTCGGCAAAGAAATTGTCGACATTGCTGTTCAGGGTTAATGTGCCGATCAGACGCACCGGCACATCTTCTTCGGGAATCAATTTGGTTGCATCGAGATGATCGAAGGGCAACGCATCAGCCGTGTCCTGGTCGAACAGCTGGACTCCCAAATCCCAGACCGGAAAATCTCCGCTTTCAATCGACTCCCAAAGATCGCGGCGGTGGTAATCAGGGTCTGCTCCATTGATTTTGACTGCCTCGTTCCACAACACCGACTGAAGCCCTTGTCGCGGTTTCCAGTGGAACTTGACGAAGGTGGATTCCCCCGCTGCATTGACAAGGCGGAAGCTGTGGACGCCAAAACCTTCCATGGTGCGAAACGATCGCGGTATGGTGCGGTCGGACATTTGCCACATAATCATATGCCACGCCTCTGGCATCAGCGAGGCGAAGTCCCAGAAATTGTCATGCGCAGACTGTGCTTGCGGAAACGCCCGGTCAGGCTCCTCCTTTACGGCGTGGACAAGGTCGGGAAACTTGATGGCGTCCTGGATAAAAAACACCGGTATGTTGTTTCCAACAAGGTCCCAGTTGCCCTGGTTCGTGTAGAATTTCACCGCAAAGCCCCGGACGTCGCGAGCCAGGTCGAAGGACCCTGCTCGTCCGGCTACGGTGGAAAATCTCACGAATGTTTCAGTCTGCTGGCCTTTTTTGCTCAGCACATCGGCGGTGGTGTAGTCACTCAGGGAATCGGTAAGCTCGAAAACGCCGCGCGCACCATAGCCGCGCGCGTGCACAACGCGCTCGGGGATGCGCTCATGGTCGAAATGGAAGATTTTTTCGCGCAGGATGAAATCTTCGAGCAAAGTCGGCCCCCGCGGTCCGGCGCGCAAACTGTTCTGATCGTCGGCAACAGGATGACCCTGCTGCGTGGTAAGGGTGGCGGACGCATCACCTGTTGTCTGATGCGTCTCGCCGCCGCTGCCCTGCTTTTCCGCATAGCTCGTCGGCAGGTCAGCCTGCGGAGGCAATTTGGGTGCTTTTTTTGCAGGCTCGCCCTTGGACTTGTTCTTACTGGTTTTCTGTGACGAGGGCATTTGCTGCGTTCCTTTTTCCGACAGCTTCTGATCAGCTGATTTCAGAACAACAGCCTCTCAAATCTATTTGTTCCGGGCCAATCGGCTTGTCGCAAAACAATAGGAGATGCGGAACAACGCGTCTCACCGCCCGTTCGAGTTGGATGACCTAGTGAGGAGCTTCAGATGTCCATTCTCGATAAATTCATTGCCGCAGTCACACCGCCGGAGTCGGAAGAAGATCGCATGGAGGCAAGGACACGTGCGCGCCAGTATGTGGCGAAAGCTCCGTGGCTTGCTGACGTGTTGAATCATCACGAACTGATCGATGGCGCTTTTTCTTCGGTAAAATTGGCTCAGGACGCAGCGTCACGCCGCGCGGCATTAAGAGAGCTGGGCACCCTGTTGACCGGACACGCGATGGCCGAGGAAGCCGTTATATATCCTGCACTTTCGGACAATGGCGAAAACGGCCATGCGACGATGGCATACACCGAGCAGTCGGCCGCCAAAATGCAGATCGGCCTGCTCGAACGCATGGATCCGATGGGCCAGGATTTCGAAGACAAGCTGGGTCACCTGGAAGGTGCCGTCAAGCATCATGTCTATCAGGAAGAGAGCAACTGGTTTATAGACCTGGTCGATGCAGCACCCGATGCCGACCACCAGATGATCGCGGAACGTTATTCCGAAGAATTTGGCCGATACATGTCGGGAGGTGAGGACGGTCCCAAGTTTGCACAAACTAGTTCGAACACCACGGGAGCATCCGTTCCCGGGTAATTCTCGAAATCTAGGCAGACGGGATCAGTCGAGTCAGTTCGCTGACAAGCTGCTGAGGATCAAAGGGCTTTTCGCAAATTCTGATATCGGCATAGTCAGCTTTGAGCGATTGTGCATCGTAACCCGTAGTAAGAATTATGGGGACCTGATTGGCGCGCAATATGTCGGCAATGGGATAAACCATTTCACCTCCGAGATTAACGTCGAGGACAGCAGCATCGATGCGGTCTGCCTTTTCAATCAGTGAGGCGGCATTGACCACATTGGGGGCCGGACCGACAACAACTGCCCCTGCGTCAGTCAATATCTCACGCACTGCGGCCGCCAAGAGATAGTCATCTTCTGCGACCAGGATATGGAAATTAAACAGAGGCTTCTCATTCATTATCGAACTCCTCATCAATCAGTTTTGAAAGCGGAAGATTGATTGTGCAGCATATTCCATCGCTGCGTAGTTCGTAAAAGGTCGTGGCCTGGAGTTGGTAGGGCAAGGCGCGCTCTATCAGTTCGCGTCCGTAGCCACGGCCTGGTGCGTGGGTCTGGTTTGCCATGTCGATACCGGTTTCATGCCATACAAGATGCAGTCGTCGACCCCGCCCTGAAATGTCAGTTCGAATGTCCCAACTAACTGACAGCCGTCCCTCGTCTTGGGCCAGCGCTCCATATTTCAGTGCATTCGTGGCCAGTTCGTGAATAGCCAGGGCAAATGTCTGAATCGTTGCGGATCTCAACTTGACTCCAGCCGGACCGACCAGATCGATTTTGTTGCTGGCCGAAGCATCGTCGAGCGCTCCAACACCTTCGAGCTCCATGCGGATCAGCTCATCGAAAGTGACGCGCTCGCCTTCAGCCTTGCGTGAAAGCAACGCATTAACGCGGGCGAGCGCATGAAGGCGTCGCCGAAAAAGCTCCGAAAACTCGTTAAGATCGGCAGTATCGCGCAAGGTGCTCGACATTGTAGCGTTTACTACTCCCAACAGGTTGCGGGTGCGATGTTGGAGTTCTGCGACCATCACGTGCATACGGTCCTGCATTGATCGCAAGTCATCGATATCGGTGGAGGTGCCAACCCATTCGATGATAGAACCGCCGTCGTCGCGAACGGGCAGTGCACGTGTGTGGAACCAGCGATAGCGTTGTTCTTTCTTATGGAAAAGACGGAACTCAATCTCCAGGATTCCGTTATCGGTCGCTTGCGACCATGCTTGCATTGCTGGGCCACGGTCGTCAGGATGCACCGGCTCCAACCAGCCATGCCCGTGGCTGTCGGCTTGTGCCTGACCAGTATATTCCGTCCATTGCGGGCTGGCCCATACCCAGCTTGCTGGATTTGCGGCTTTCCAGACAAGCTGGGGCATGGTTTCGACGAGCAATCTAAACCTTGCTTCGGCTTCTTTCGTGATGGCCTCTGCCCGTTTGCGATCGGTAATGTCGATATGCGCCCCAACAAGCCGTTCAATCTCTTGATCGGCATTGCGGTAGAAAACGCCTTTGGCGCTAATCCATCGGGTTTCGCCATTGTCGCGCCGAACAATACGATATTCCGATTCATAATCATCACCGCGGGCTAGTGCGTCATCAAAAGTTCGCTGGGCAAGTTCGCGATCGTCTGGATGAATCCGTTCCAGCCATTCGTCATGTCGCTCAACGACCGTTTGCGAACCAAGCCCGTGCAGCAGGCAATATTCCGGCGATCTGACACCTCTCAGCCCGCCCGCAACATCTATGTCAATACTCGCGACGCCGCTGATCCGTTGCGTTCTTGCCAGCTCCGCCTCGCGGGCACGGAGTTTCGCTTCGGCGCGAGCACGTTCAACGGCAGCCCAAATCCGGTCAGCGGCTTTGGTAACGCGGAGGATCTCTTCATCGGTCCAACGGCGCGGTCGGGCAGAGTGGACCGCCAGGCCGCCGATGAGTTCGTCGTTCTTCACCAACGGAACGCCTATATAGGCGCCGATCTCCACGGCTCGAAAAGCGTTGCGTTCGGCGTGGGACAGGGTCGGATCGGACAGACAGTCATGCGATACTGCGACCTCGCCGCGGCGATATGTCTCGAATAGCTGCTCTCCGAAGCTTTCAATCGGATAGCGCCCGCTGACGTTCTCAACCCCATTGGCGTAGTCGCCCTCAGCAACATAATCTGAGCCATCTACTTCAAAATAGATGACCCGGTTTGCATCAAGGTGTTTGCCGAGAAACTCGCCAGCAGCCATTTTTATCTGCGCAGCGTCCCCGAAAGGCCGGAGATAATCACTGAATGCCAGCAGATATGCTTGCCTTTCTTCGGCTAGCCTAAGCGCGGCGGCAGCATTTTTTCGTTCTGTAACGTCATGGAAGAAAACGGCCACACAATGTGAGTCGGGTTCACCCATTGGATGGGCATAGACGTCGTACCATCGACCGAAGGGCTCCGCAAAATTCTCAAAGCGAGCAGGCTTTCCGGTTTTGGCGACGGTTCCATATGCGTCAAACCAGTGCTGTTCCAAGCCCGGAATGGCGTTACTTACCCATTTGCCGACTACATCATTCAGGCCGGTCTGCTTCTCGAACGCAGGATTCACCTCTTCCAGACGATAGTCTACCGCATTACCATGAGGATCAAACTTCATCCGGATTATGCAGAAACCGGTTTCGATATTCTCGAAGAGCGTCCGATATTTGTGCTCGCTAGCGCGAAGTCGCGCCCTGCTTTCATCGGCGACAGTATCAGCGCGCGCGCGTTCGACAGCGTCCCACGTTCTATCGGCAACATCTTCTGCCAGCGCAATATCCGCAGGGGCCCATACGCGCGGACTGCTGTTATTGAGTGCGAGTATTGCCCGAAGCTTGCCGCCTTTCAGCAAAGGCACAGCCAAACAGGCATATGCGCCTCGGGAACTCCACGCTATTCGCTCCTGGTCCGAAAAGCGGGGGTCTGTATCAACGTCTTCCACGACAACAGTAGTGCCGCTGCGATAATAACCTAACCATTGATCACCGAAGTCGTCCAAGTAAATTTTCTCGGGCAGATCGACGCGTCCGCTTGCATATCCATTTGTTGAGGTCGCCCAACCCTGTTCATCGATCTCATGATAGAATGATCGTTCGGCTCCCAGCTTTTTGCCGATCATTGCTGCAGCGGTTGTCTGGATTTCCTTGGGATCTGCCAGCGGTCTCAAAGCTTCGGTCAATCGCGACATGAATTTCTGCAGATCGTTTCGAAAGGGCGCATGTCCTCCGTCTGGATTAAGGTCATCCAGATTATTCTGGGCACCAGTCATGCCTTCTCCCGACATGTAAACTTAATCGCCGAAGCCGGATTTTGTTGCACGGCAACGCGTCAGGTCTCGTTTTCTATTTGGTGCTGTCGATTGCGCGCAGGCGATGAGACAATTGAGTATTTTCAGACGCCGCGCATTAGTAACGGCACTTCCGCCAGCAACTCGCGGGCGAGATAACCGAGCGGGCCGATCTTCTCCGCGCAACGCCGACCGGCTTCGCCATGAAGCCAGATCGACCATAGAAGTGCTTCGACCGCAGGTGCGCCGCGCGCGGCTAGTCCCCCGACCAATCCCGCCAGCACATCCCCTGACCCGCTGGTTGCAAGACCCACACCGCCTCCTGGATAGGCAAAATGCTCGCCGTCAGCGGTCGCGACAAAGCTCGTCGGACCTTTTGACACTACCGTGGCGCCGAAGCGACTGGCGGCCCGACTGACAGCGCTTGGGCATCTGGCCTCACTGCTATCGCATTCAAGTAGCGCTGCCAACTCGCCGAGATGGGGAGTGAGTATAAGAGGACATGCCAGCTTGCGTAACCGGTCTGCAAATTGGGGCAGGGCGAGCAAGGCGGACGCATCCAGAACCATTACCGGCGGCGATTTTGAACTATTGGCAGCAGCCACAAGAACCTCAACCAGTGCGCGTGCGGCCTCGACATTTGACATTGCCGGACCAGCTACAACAGCATCGCAGGATGCAAGCAGATTGCTCAGGTTGCTGCTGGCAATCAATTCGCCGTCTGTCGTCTCGTCCAGGGCGATCACCGCTATTTCGGGTAGGGTCATTCCCAGTAACAACGCTGCGCTGTTTACGGTCGCGACCTGGACCTTTCCGGCACCAGCGCGCAGGGCGGCTTCGGCGGTCAGCGCGATTCCGCCCGGCACCAACTTGCTCCCGCCAATGACCAGCACACGCCCCCGTTCATTCTTGTCTACATCATTTGCTGGGTCGGGCAACGGATGCGCGCGCAACCAGTTGCTGTCGAGCGGTGTCGACCTCTTATCCACGCGCCGCGACCATATGGTCGGGTTCAACCGTAACCGGCGCGCCACACACTTCAAGCGGCGCCACCACATTATAGCGGCTGAGCACCAGCCGCCCATCGCCCTCATCCGCCGCAAATCGATATTCGGTAAGGCCGCAATTGGCGACGTCTCCGTCCTTGTCGATGGCGAGGATCTGCGCCTCGTTCAATCCCTCCAAAATGTAGCGTAAGCACAGGACTACTACTTGGTGGGCGACGATCATCACCCGTTTTCCGCCATGATGTAGCGAAATCGTGTCGAGCATTGCGCGGAGCCGGAAAATGACATCTACCCAGCTCTCGCCGCCGGGCGGGCGGTGGTAAAATTTGCCGAGATTGGCCCGGAATTCTGCCTGTTCGGGGTGGATCGAACGAATACCTGCTACGGTAAGCCCGTCCAATATGCCGAATTCCTTCTCTCGCAAGCGTTCGTCACCGCAAATCGTCAAAGCGCCAGCATAGCCTGCCGCATCCTTGAACAATTGCGCCGTCTGCATCGCGCGAACATAGGGCGACGACAATATGACTTGAGGCTTTTCCGGCAGTTCGATGAACCATTTACCCAGCGCCTTGGCCTGTTGCTCTCCCAAAGGGGACAAAGGCACGTCGACGTCGCGGTGATCCAGCACAATGCGTTCCAGACCTGCCTCGTCCGCGACGTCGCGTGCAACATTGCCGGCGCTCTGGCCGTGGCGAACGATCCAGAGGATTGAGGGCCAGCGCGGAGTCACTTCATTTCCAACATGTCTGCAACGAGCGCACAGACAGGATAAACATCACAACGCTATTAAGCCGCCAGCGATGCCGTCAGTTCGGCCTTTCGGGCAGCGAGTTGCTCGCCAAGTGCCTTCAAATCCATGCCGGCTTCGCGGCATTCGGGAAACATTTCCTTTTCCTCTTCCTCGACATGATGCTTGATATATTCCCCAAGAACCTTGACCTTTGCATCGAATAAGGGCTCACCGACGGTCATCGCTTCAATCTCGGCAATCAGGGCTTTGGCCGACGCATGCTCCACCTGTGCCTCGTCAACCAAATCGTCGCCTTCTTCGTCGAAAGCATCATAAGCCGCCGGGTAGAAAATTTCCTCCTCGATTTGCGCGTGGACTGTCAGGGCCTGGCAAATCTGCTTAGCTAGTTCCTGCTTTTCCGCATCATCGTCGGTTTTTTCGAAAGCCTTGAACATTGCATCGACTTCCTTGTGATCGGCCTTCAGCAGAGCGATTGCGTCCTTTGGCCGCTTGCTGGCTGTCGCGGTGCGCCTGCTGGTGCGCGATCCCTTTTTGGGACGCGCTTTTGTAGTTGTGCTCTTGTTCTTGGCGCTGGTTTGAGCACTCGATTTTTTCGCTGCAGTTGCCATATTGATCTCCTTTCCACTCGTTACTTGGGTTGCGAAATGGCCCTGTCCTCAGCGGGATAATCCTCGGGGGTAACGGTCGATACATTCTCACGATCTTCGACTTTTTCCTGGGGACGACTGCCGCCTGTCCGGGGATCATTTTTGCTGTTGTCTGGCCGGGCGTCACCATAAGGGCCGCGATCAACCCCAGCGCGCCTGTCACCGGATTTTCCGTCGTCTCCAGTCATGCGTCGACTGTTTGGGGCGTGGCGGGCGTCGGATCGCGACGTTCCTTGCGGACTGCAGCCACAGCAATCTGCGCGGCCGCCGCACCAACCGCTGCGACGGCCACAGTCAGCAGCGTCGGATGGCGCTCGATCTGGGTCTTGGCATATTCCACGACGTCATCGCCCTGGGTCGATCGCAAGCGATCGGAAACAGAGCCGAGCCGATCGGACAGACCGCCGACAAACGGAACCGGTTTTTCGCTGCTCTCGATCTGCTCCAGCAAGTTCAGCCTGACCTTGTCGATTGTCGCTGCAATTTTCTCGAAATTGGTGTCAATCACGGCGGCGGCCTTGCCACCACCATGGTTCGCCATTGCATCCTGGTCGGTCATGCCAACTTAAATCCTTCCTTGTTCATCGCCGCAGTTACGTGCGCGTTGCCATCCTCGCCTAGCTGGTCGCGTAATTTGGGGAAAAGCTCGTCTTCCTCCTCACGCACATGCTCTTCCAGCCGGTCGCGAAATTCCTCGACTTTGGTCAGCCACGCCGGGTCAGACGGCTTCATCTCCGTCAGTTCGAACAGATATTGCTTCACGTAGCCATGGTCATGATTCAGATGATCGGCTTCTTCGGTAAGGCCGTTTTCGCGCATGGCCGGGTAGACTACATTCTCTTCTTCATGCGCGTGCTTTGAAAGCGCATGTTTGAGCTGCATCAACAGCATCTTACGCTTTGTCACTTGTTTCTCGTCGGTTTCGGCGATCTTGTCGAAGATCATGATGGTGGCCTCGTGTTCGGCTTTAAGGACGTCGTCCCACTCGCCATAGGAAGCGTCCATTCCCTGCATGATCGCCTTGCGCCCGGCATTGGCCATCAGACCGATGGCCAGACCGCCCACGGCCGCTGCAATCGCGGCACCTTGGCCGGAAATACCCTTGGTATTGCTATTCTTGTTTTGCATTGGTCTTCTCCATTTCGACAGTGCTTCAACGAAGGTCAGGGGTCGCTGTTCCGCATAACTTGTGTCGCCGCTGCATTTTGCGACGAAACGTTGGCCCGGGCACAAGGGAACGATGTCGTGAGCTGGCTGTTGGCGTTTCGCAGAGGAGGTCGATATGCTGGATTGTCTGGTCGTCGGCGGTGGACCGGCAGGTTTGACAGCGGCAATCTATCTAGGGAGATTCCATCTCAACATAACGGTTGTCGACGCAGGTGAAAGCCGGGCGTTATGGATTCCGAAAACACATAATCATGCAGGCCATCCCGACGGCATCAGCGGCAAAGAACTTTTGGACCGGATGCGCAATCAGGCCGGACGTTATGGAACAGCGATCGTTCGGGGGCGGGTGAGCCGGCTCGCCCGCGCCGGTTCGCATTTTGTTGCCGACTGGGGAAGCGGCGGCGTCACCGCGCGAACGGTGCTGCTTGCGACCGGCGTCGTCAACCGGCGACCGGATATCGACGAAGATCTGCATACCGAGGCGCTGGCGAACGGGCGGCTAAGATATTGCCCCATTTGCGATGGTTATGAGGTTACCGACCGGAAACTGGCAGTCATCGGCAGCGGCCAGCAGGGAATAAACGAAGCGGTGTTCTTACGGGGGTATACAAAGGACATCACCATGATCGCAGCCGACAGCGCACATCGACTGTCGAAAGCAGAACTGAACCAGTGTGCCGATTTCGATATAAAGCTGGTCGACGGACCATGCCGTATCGGACGGATGGTGCAGAACGGGTTGGTGGTGGTCACGGAAGGGACCGAATATGTCTTCGATTCCGTTTACCCGGCGCTAGGTTCTGATGCTAACACCATGCTGGCCACGATGCTCGGGGCCAAGTGCAGCGCGGAAGGATGCGTCAAAGTGGACTCGCACCAGCGCACATCGCTGCCCGGCGTATATGCAGCCGGGGATGTCGTTATCGGGCTGGACCAGATCAGCCACGCAATGGGTGAGGGTGGCGTTGCTGCTGTAACCATCCGTAACGGTCTTGCCAAAACAACGCCTTTGATGAGGTAACGTCCCGTCGACTTCGCTTCGTCGCAGAGCTTGTCTGATGGCGGAACAACGTGGGGCCTACCCTGTTCAGTTTGCACAACGCAAAAGGAGCAAGGCAATGACATGGGAAGACGACGTCCAGTCGGACGACGCACCGTCGACCACCGCGAAGCACGGCAACGACGGCGATCTCAAACGATTTTCCCGAGCCGTAACCATCAATCGCGACCATGGAGAGCTTTATCGTTTCTGGCGGGATTTTTCGAACCTGCCAGCCGTGATGGATAACATCATTTCGATAACCGTTCTTGATGACAACATATCGGAATGGGTCGCCAAAGGGCCGGGCGGCTCTGCGGTAAAATGGCGCTCGATAGTGACCGAAGATATCGAAGACGCGCTAATCGCCTGGCGTAGCGACGATGACGCAGACGTTTTCAATGAGGGCCGGATTACTTTCGTCCCCGCGCAAGGTGATCGCGGGACCGTGGTGACTGTCGTCATGGCGTATGATCCGCCAGCCGGTTTTGTGGGACGAGTAATCGCCAAGATCCTGCAACGCGAACCCGAAGTCCAGCTCCGCCGGGACATGCGGCGGTTCAAACAGCTGATGGAGACTGGTGAGATAGCCACCAACGTCCGCAATCCAGCCCAACTCGCCGAAGAAGGAAAATAATATGCGCGCTCTTGCCTGGCATGGAAAGCATGACGTTCGTGTCGATACCGTCGATGATCCCGAAATCGTTAATCCGCGTGACGCAATCATCAAGGTGACCTCCACCGCGATCTGCGGATCCGATCTTCATCTTTACGATGGCTATATCCCCTCGATGAAAGCTGGCGACGTGCTGGGGCATGAATTCATGGGAGAGGTCGTAGATGTCGGGCCGGGTAGCAATCTGCAAAAAGGCCAGCGCGTCGTCGTTCCTTTCACCATTTCCTGTGGCAGCTGTTTTCATTGCGGAAAGAAACAATATTCGGCTTGTGATAATGGCAATCCAGCGGACAATCAGGACATTGCAGAAAAAGCCTATGGGCACCCTATGGCCGGTCTGTTCGGTTATAGCCATATGACCGGCGGCTATTCGGGCGGGCAGGCCGAATATGTGCGCGTTCCATTTTCGGATGTCGGTCCGCTGGTCATCCCCGATGGTATCGATGACGACAAGGTGCTGTTCCTTTCTGACATCTTGCCCACCGGATGGATGGCAGCAGAAAACTGCGACATTGAGCCAGGCGATACCGTTGCCATATGGGGTTGCGGCCCGGTTGGCCTTTTTGCGATCCAGTCGGCATTCCTGCTGGGCGCAGAACGCGTTATTGCCATAGATCATTTCCCGAAGCGGCTGGAACTCGCCGCCAAATTCGGGGCCGAGATTGTCAATTTCGAGGAATCCAAAACATATGAGGCACTGATGGAAATGACCGGCGGCATTGGCCCCGATGCAGTGATCGATGCCGTGGGGCTTGAGGCACATGGCTTCTTTGCCGACAACGTCATCGACCAGATCAAGGTGTCGACTTTCATGGGCACTGACCGCACCCACGCGATCCGGCAGGCGATCATTGCGTGCCGCAAGGGTGGCCGGGTTTCGATGCCTGCGGTTTATGGGGGCTTTGTCGACAAATTCCCTCTCGGCGCGCTGATGGAGAAGGGGCTCACGCTAAAGACAGGCCAAACCCATGTGCAGCGCTATTTGAAGCCGTTGCTGGCAGCTATCATGGAAGACAAGATCGACACCACATTCCTGATCAGCCACCGGATGCCTCTGGAAAAAGCGCCTGAAGGTTACAAGATGTTTCATGACGAACAGGATCAGGCAACGAAGATCGTGCTGAAACCTGAAATGTTCGAAGCTCGGGCAGGTTGAGATGACCAAGTTCGCAATTGTGACCGGTGCATCCACCGGGATCGGTTTTGAGCTGGCCTCGATAGCAGCACAGGAAGGCTATGACCTCCTGGTCGTAGCCGATGAAGGATTGATCAATGCCGCAGCTGAGGATTTCAGGCTGCACGGCACGTCGGTCACGGCCCTTGAAGCCGACCTTTCGACAATGGAAGGCGTCGATGAATTATTATCGCATGTCGAGGGTCGACAAGTGGATATTTTATGCGCCAACGCCGGGGTCGGTCATGGTGGTGCTTTCTTGGATACCGACCCAGACGATTGGTGTCATTCCGTCGATACAAATATCACCGGCACCGTATATTTGCTGCAGCAAGTGCTGAAAGGCATGACGGCCAGGGGCCACGGCAAGGTTCTCGTTACTGGTTCGATCGCCGGCTATATTCCCGGCAGCTTCAATGCAGTTTATAATGCCACAAAGGCATTTATAGACAATTTCACCGACGCCTTGCGCAACGAGCTCAAGGATTATGAAGGCATCACCCTCACAACATTGATGCCCGGTGCCACCGACACCGAATTTTTCGCGCGCGCAGACATGCTTGATACAAAAGTCGGATCGGACGAAAACAAGGCTGATCCTGCGAAAGTGGCGCAAGATGGCTGGGATGCGATGATGAAGGGGAAGGACCGGATAGTGTCCGGCCTCATGAACAAGTTGCAGGTTGCCGCATCCGGCATCGTGCCACCCTCTATCCTCGCTGAATCGCATCGCAAAATGGCGGAACCTGGCACTGCGAAATAACTGTCGCTTTACAGGTTAGCCTGTAGATATTCCTGGGCTGTCATCGCGGAACGACTTTCCCGGTTTTCATTATGCTACGATAGCCAATCGTGCATGAAACCAGCGCCCGTATCTGTGGTCAGGAACATTACCCACCCTGTGTCGTTGGGTTTTTTCATTGGTAATTTCAGAAATTGGATGCGAGGCAACATGGCAATCGTTACGCGAAGTTCGATACCCGACGACGCAAAAGCGGAAGAAAATCGTGGAAAGCGGGCGCGGGCTTCTGTGGGTGAAGTAAGCGGCAGCGGGGCAGGCGCTGGCGGCGACGGCGGGCCTGAAGAATATGATAGCGATCCGCAGGCAGGTGGCGGCTCATTCCCGCCGACGAGCCCGGCGCCGGTCGGTGAAGGAGCCGATGCCCCCAATCACGGAAGCCGGTAAGGTGGATATCATTGAACGGATATCGCGCGTGTTGGCTGGACAATATTTCAGCCGTAACGCCGCCGGTGCGGCGGGTAACGACAACGCATCCGTCTTGGTCGAACAAAACTGGGTCGACTTCCAGGACGATGCCATTGCTGTTCTCAAGACGTTGCGGTCGCCGCCGCACACCTCAAATGACGAGGCGGAGATCGCCATATGGACACGAATTATCGATGATGCACTCGACTCGCATCGGCACTATTCCCAGAGAGCGGAATAACCAGGACCATTAGAATGGCCGGAGGCTGGACACGTGATGGCGCGGTGCAAGACCAGATCGACGACACGATAAAGGATGCGGTGCTTGGAGCACGCGCACATATCCCGGCGGGTCCAAGTTCTGAATTTTGCACCGACTGCGGTGAACCCATCCCGGAACGCCGGCGCAGGGCGCTGCCAGGGGTTCGTACATGTGTTGACTGCCAATCCGAACGGGATTCCCGTATTTCGCATTCCACTTTCAATCGCCGAGGCAGCAAAGACAGCCAGTTAAGGTAGCGCAAGCAAAGCGCCTTACGGGTCGGAACAAATGTTTTGGCGGGCCGTTCACTCGGTCTCGCCAAAGGATATCTACCATGAAAAAAATTCCGATCTTCAGCGCTGCGCTTTTGCTTGCTGCCTGCAGCAACAACGACACTGCGGACACGAACGCCAATACCACCGGAGTGGATACCGCTACGGAAATCACAAGCGCAGCTAGCGGAGGGCCGATCGCCGAAAATGCTGGAACAGCAAATCTACCCACGAACGCAGCCGGATATATTGCGATGGCAGGTGCCGGTGACTTGTGGGAGATTGAATCATCCAAGGCATTCATGGCTAAATCCAACAACGCGGATCTGAAAAAATTCGCACAGATGATGATCGATCAACACACGCAGTCGACTGCCAAGATAAATGCTGCCGCAAAAACGGCGAACCTGACGCTGCCTGCGCCGAAGCTGGATGCCGAACAGCAACGAATGCTTGACGAAATCAAAAACGCCGAAGCCGCCGATGTTGATGCAATTTATGTCCGTCATCAGGCTACGGCGCACCGGAAAGCACTTGCGTTGCATCAAGGCTATGCTGCGAACGGCGACAATGACGCTTTGAAAAAGGCAGCGGGTGAAATCGCACCGGTTGTCGAAAAGCATATTGCCGAACTTGGGCGTATCAACGGTTAATTAAATGATCCAAAAAAACAGATATCGGAAAGGGTGCTTTTTGCACCCTTTCTTTTTGTCTGGTTCACCAGGATATAATCAGGCGGCCTTGTGCGGGAACGGTATAGTCTCGACGGTCTTTTCCCCGCCGGGCAACTTCTACGGGCGTTCCGTCGACGCATTCGATGACGATTTCAGGGAACTTTGCACTGCGACGCGCCAATATGCTGAGCCTCGCTTCACAATTTACCCCGCCGTCGAGTTGGATTGACAGCCGCTTTGCATCGATACGTTCATGTGCCCGGATGAAATGATCGCAAAAGAGCTTGAATGGCGCTTTCTCGATGTCATGAAAGCTGTGCGCCGCAAAAGCCATCGCCGCACCAGCGCCGTAGATTTCCTGGCCCACTTGCCCGGCTGGCTGTCCATCGGGGTATAAATCTTCCAACGGAAAACTCAATTTTGCATCGATATGGCCATTGCGGATATCGCTGGCCAGCACTTCGGCAGGCAGCGCATCGGGGTAATAAAACCATGCCCGATCTAGAGCATATTTACAGTATTCCGATACCAGCATCCGGGCTGAAGGATCGACATCAGGGCCGGCATCTTCGAGATAACGTTCGAAGGCCACATAGCTGTCGTAGCATTCGTAAATCGCCATATACGGCGCGTCATGGAGACAGGTGACACCCAGAAAATTGCGGTAATGCTTGGCATGTCCGATCCGCGATTCCCAGATTTCGCAATTGTGCAAAAAACTTGCGAGATAGACATAACTCTGGTCGAGATAGCGTTCGGTCCGGGTCAGCCGCCACAGCCGAATGCAGGCCGCTGCGCCCCAGGCAGTCAGATTCGCCTGATATTGGAGCTCGAAACGCATGCCCTTGGCCGCGTCGATTGCTGCCTTCGCCTCCTCAAGATATTTTTGCTCGCTGGTCAAATCATAGGCTTGCAGCATTACATAGGCATAAAGCCCGCCGACATCGGTTTGTCCCAATCCTTCATCGTCGCGCGCCTCGACCAGCACTGAAAAATCATCGACGCAGAACTGAATGGGCCAGATGTAATTGAAATGACGGGCAGCCTTAACGGCGTAATCCAGCGAGTTGCGAAACAGCCGTTCGCAATATCTGTCACCTTCAAGTGCCAGGCGAGCGAGATTCAGCAGTGGGTGATAGAGATACCAGCTGTCGACTGCGTCGGCGTCCTTTTCCTTACCTACATTCGGCAGATAGCGCCGGATCGTGCCAAGCTTTTTGTCATAAAAGCGACCCATGCCTTTCTTCAGCTCCGCTTCCAGCCGATGTTGCTTGCCTGAAAATTTCCTCCAGTCACAGGCGGCCGAAAGCACCATCATCTGCACCATGCTGTCGGGATATTCGGCATCGGTGTAGGGCCGGATGTAGCGATGGCCATAATGCTCGACGGTTGCTTTGGGCGAACGCTCAAGGTCGCGCAGCGTTTTTTGCGCCCGCCCCGGCCAATCGCGGAAATCGGTCGGCGGGTGGTCGATCGAGGAATAGGCTGCGCCAAGCATTTGCAGAAATCCTCTGGCGCTTTGAAGCTCGCTGGTGACTGCGACCTCACGAAAGACCAAAAGAACATCTGACAGGACGACCTCTTTGTGAGCAGGCAAGGGATCGACCGGCGGCGTTCCGCTTTGTGGCGGAGTGGGCGGCAGATAGCCGAGTTCGGGCCACTCGCCGCCTACGGCGCTGTCGGGCTTTGTCTTCGTCGCCAGATAATAAT
>JACVCM010000055.1 GCA_016742125.1 Sphingomonadaceae bacterium
TACCGGAAGAGCGGTGGGCACGCTGGATGTGTGATAGGGGCCTGGGTTTACCACCGGGCATTGCTCTTTCTCACCCACCCTGTGGTGAAATCGGACGGATGGCCCATGTTTCCCGTTGTCATGCTGGGGGTGTTCGTGGCGATGGTCATCCCTGCCTGCCGTAATTTGGAACGCCGCTGGCAAGCATTGGAAAAGGGAGAGTTGAACGACGCTGGCCTTCACACCCGCTTCGCCACCGACAGGGTCAAGCTATGGCTGGCCGCGCTGGGCATCCCGGTAATTTTGTACGTGATTTTCACGGTTTTCTAGCCCCCTGCGAATTGACGCTCCTTCACCCCGCGCCTAAGCGGGACCGATGTTGAAACCGCAAGAAGCGCTGACCCGCGCGCAAGATCTCGTTTCCCAGGCAATCAAGGCAGGTGCGGACGCCGCCGACGCAGTTTATATCTGCGACGCCTCTACCGAGGTACAAGTACGGCTCGGCACGCTGGAGGATGTGGCCCGTTCCGAAGGCGAGGATATCGGCCTTCGCGTATTTGTCGGGCAGCGGTCGGCGACGATTTCCTCTTCCAACATGAACCCCGCGATTTTGGCCAGTCTGGTAACGCGCGCCATCGATATGGCCAGGGAAGCGCCTGAGGACCGATATGCCGGCCTCGCTCCACAGGACCGGCTGCTGACCGGTGCGCTGCCCAACCTTGACTCCGATGACGGCAAAGACCCCGACCCGGCCGAATTGCGTGCTGCGGCGCTTGAATGCGAAGACGCGGCGCGTGCGGTGCCGGGGGTGACCAACAGCGAAGGCGCAGGAGCCAGCGCGAGCCGCTCGATTTTTGCGCTTGCGACCAGCCACGGCTTCGCCGGTGTCAAATCAGGTTCGGGTTACGGCATTTCGGCAAGCGTCCTCGCTGGCGAGGGCGATGCCAAGGAACGCGATTATGACTGGCGCACCGCGCGTCATTATTCCGACCTCGACAGCCCGGCGGCGATAGGAAGGCGCGCGGGCGAACGCGCCGTCAAGCGGGTCAATCCCGGCACGGTCAAAAGCGGCCAAATGCCGCTCATCTTCGACCCGCGTATAGGCAGTTCCCTGGTTGGTCATTTACTCGGCGCGATCTCGGGTTCGGCGATCGCCCGCAAGACAAGCTTTCTGCTTGAAGCTAATGGCAAGCAGCTTTTCGACAGCAGCATCTCGATCATCGACGATCCCCACCGCAAACGCGGGCTCGGTTCAAAAGCTTTCGACGGCGAAGGCTTGCCGACCGCGCGCCGTTCGATCATCGATCATGGCGTGCTCACCGGCTGGCTGATGGAGAGCGCCTCGGCGCGGCAATTGGGGCTTGAGCCCACCGGCCATGCCAGCCGCGGTGTCAGCGGTGCCCCAGGGGTCAGTGCGTCGAACCTGCATCTGGAAGGTGGCTCTGTGACGCCTGCCGAGCTGATGGCCGATATCAAACATGGCATATATGTGCACGAACTCGCTGGGCAGGGCGTCAACCCCGTCACCGGGGACTATAGCCGGGGGGCTGCCGGTTTCCTGATTATCGATGGCGAAATTGCCGGGCCGGTGAGCGAATTCACCATCGCCGGCAATCTGAAGGACATGTTTGCGGCGATGATTGCCGCGAACGATCTGGAATTCATCCGCAGCAACAATGTGCCGACACTCCGTATCGACGGGATGATGGTTGCGGGTGCCTGAGCGATTGCTTGACCGCGATGCGGTAATTGCCGCCACGCAGGAGGCAGCGGCGTTCGCCTTTACGAGCTGGCGCGACGGAGCGGTACCCGACACCAAGGTCTGGGAAAAGAGCGCGAATAATCCGGTGAGCGATATCGACATGGCGGTCGATGCGCTGCTGAACGTCCGTTTGCGCGGGATTTTGCCGGAGGCGGCGTGGCTGTCCGAAGAAACTGTCGATGATCCGGCGCGGCTGGATGCCCGGCTGCTTTGGCTGGTCGATCCGATAGACGGCACCCGCGATTATGTACGGGGGCGGAGCGGATGGTGCGTTTCGGTGGCGCTCGTCGCCGACGGACAGCCGGTTTTCGCGGTGATGGCGGCGCCTGCACAATCCAAGCTGTGGGTCGCAGCGAGCGGGGATGGGGTTACCTGCAACGGTGAGCGACTTTCGGGCAGCTCGCGGCTGGATTTTATCGGCTCGCGCGTACCGGCCGATGATCTGCCGAAAATCGACCGCGACCTTGCCACGGTCGAAAAGCCCAACAGCATCGCCATGCGGATGACCATGGTCGCGTGCGATCGGGCCGATCTGGTGGCAACCTTGCGCTGGGGCAATGAATGGGACATCGCCGCCGCGCATCTGGTCGCGCAGGAGGCGGGGGCGGTGGTGAGCGATGCTTTGGGTAAGCCAATTGTTTATAACAAGCAACGGCCCATGGATTTTGGCCTGATCTGCTGCGCGCCCGGCATTCACGAGGCGGCGGTGGAGCGGTTGGCCGAGCGGGCGGCTAAACTACTTGCCAGTTAGCCGTCGTCCCCGCGAAGGCGGGGACGACGAGGCCTACTTGGGCCTAGACCACAGCCCGTCGCGCGCCATTTCGTGCGGATTGTTGGCCAACGCATCGACAAACGCCTTCCGCACCCAGTGGAACTTTTCAGGCCGGCTCGTATAAATGCGCTCGTCCCAGGCATGTTCGCCGGCGTTGCGCACCTTTCGTGCGATCTCGCCATAGATGCCCGCGGCTGACAGCACGGCCCAGCGCGCGCGAAAAGGCAGGACGGCCGCCCCCACCCGAGCCGATGCTTCATATTGCTCGGCCTCGTCGGCGAGCCAGCGGCCCATCAGCGCGAGCTTCTTTCGGTTATGGGGCTTCATAGGCTCACCCGGGGCAATGTCGAGCATCGCCAGCCAGTCATCGGGCAGGTAACAACGCCCCGCCGCATCATCTTCGGCAATGTCCCGTGCGATATTGGCGAGCTGGAAAGCAAGGCCAAGGTCGCACGCCCGGTCGAGCGTAGCGTCATCCTCGGGCGATACACCCATCACCACCGCCATCATCACCCCCACCGCGCCCGCAACATGGTAACAATAGCGATATAGGTCGTTTTCCCGTCGAGGATGCCAGTCGGCTGCGTCGAGCGCAAAACCCTCGATCACATCATCCGCCATTTTTCGGGTCAGCCCGCACTCGCGCGCGACGACTGCAAGGCAATCGAATGCCGACTCTCCGGTCGGCTCGCCTGCCAGCGCCTTGGCGGTCAGCTCGCGAATGATGGCCAGTCGCGCCTGCGGATCTGCGACTGTTTCCATAGCGCCGCCATGATCCTGCCCATCGGCCATATCATCGCACTTGCGACACCAGGCATACAGCAGCCAGACGCGCTCGCGCGTGGTCTTGTCGAACAGCCGGCTGGCAAAGCGAAATGATTTGGACCCGCGCGCGATACTTTCCTGCGCGAACGCAACGAGGGCGAGCCTACCCTCCTCCTCTTCAGGGGAGGGGTCGTGGATGGGGTCTGTCCGGCTAGCGCGGCGTAGACCGAAAGGCCCCACCCCCACCCCTCTCCTGAAGGGGAGAGGCTTAGAGGTCATCCGCTTTCATCTGGAAGATATTCCTGTGCGGAACATAGGCCGCCATCTTGTCTAGCAAACCATCGAGCGTATCGTCGACGATCATAATCCCGGCATGCTGCGGACGAATAAAGCCTACATCGATCATATTCTGGTTGAATGCGATGAGTTGATCGTAGAAGCCCGCGATGTTGAGAACCCCGACCGGCTTGCTGTGATAGCCAAGCTGCGACCAGCTGATCGCTTCCCATAGTTCGTCCATCGTACCGACACCGCCGGGGATGGTGATGAAGCCATCGGACAGGTCGGTAAAGCGCGCCTTCCGCTCGTGCATGCCGGAAACGACATGCAGCTCGGTGCATCCGCGATGCGCGACTTCAGCTCCGACCAGAGCCTCGGGAATGATGCCGATAACCTCGCCGCCAGCCTCCAGTGCCGCATCCGCAACCGCGCCCATCAATCCCAGCCTGCCGCCGCCATAAACGACGCCGATACCGCGTTCGGCGAGCGCTTTCCCGACGGCTGCGGCGGCCATGATGTAAATCGGATTTTCAGGTGTTGCCGAACCGCAATAAACAGCCAGTCGCTTCAAACCATATCCTCCAATATCAACGCCGCCGTCGCTTTTGCGCTTCCCACCACACCCGGGATACCGGCCCCCGGATGCGTGCCTGCGCCGACAAAATACAGGTTCGGAATAGCGTCATCGCGGTTGTGCGCGCGCAGATACGCCGATTGCCACAGCACAGGCTCCAGGCTGAACGCACTGCCCAGATGCGCGCTGAGGTCGCGGCCGAAATCGGCCGGCGTGTAATGGAACTGGGTGACGATACGGCTGCGGATGTCCGGGATCAAACGGCGTTCGAGCTCGTCGAGGATCCGTTCCTTCATCGCCTCACCTACATCTCCGTCCCAGTCCAGCGGCGCCTTGCCCATATGGGCAACAGGGGCGAGCGCGTAGAATGTCGAATGTCCCTCGGGTGCAAGGCTCGGATCGGTCACCGTCGGGTGGTGAAGGTAGAGCGAAAAATCCGCAGGCAAAATGCCGTGCTTGTAGATGTCGTCGAGCAGGCCTTTGTAGCGCGGACCGAACAGGATCATATGGTGCGGAATACCTGGCCAAGTTCCCTTGATGCCAAGATGCAGCACGAACAGCGATGGTGACCAGCTTTTGCGCCGGAGCGATTTCGCGGCCCGCTCGCCGCGCTTGTTGCTGCTCAGCAAATCCTTGTAAGTGTGCATAAGATCGCCGTTTGACGCTGCGACATCGCAGTCCATCCGCCAGCCCGATCTGGTGCGAACGCCTGTCACCTTGTCACCGCGCGTTTCGATTTCGGCAACCGGATCGCCCAGCCGGACCGTGCCGCCGAGCCGCTCGAAAAGCTTTACCATCGCCGCAACCAGCCTATTGGTTCCCCCCTTTGCGAACCAGACTCCGCCATCCTTTTCAATCGTGTGGATAAGCGCATAAATCGAACTGGTGTTCATCGGGTTGCCGCCGACCAGCAGCGTGTGAAAGGACAATGCCTCGCGCAGCTTTTCATTCTGCACATAAGAGGACACGATCGAATAGACCGAACGCCACGCCTGGTATCTTGCCAGCGCAGGCGCTGCCTTCACCATCGACGCGAAATCGAGAAACGGGACCGAGCCCAGCTTTACATAGCCTTCGCGATAGACATTCTTCGAATATTCGAGGAATCGGCGATAGCCCTCGACATCGGCGGGGTTAAGCTTCTCGATCTCCGCCTTCAGTCCCGGCGCATCGTTGGAATAATCGAAATTGGTGCCGTCCGCCCAGTTCAGGCGGTAGAAGGGAAAGACAGGCATCAACTCGATGTCATCGGTCATTTTATGCCCGGACAGCGCCCATAATTCCTCCAGACAGGGTGGATCGGTAATCACCGTGGGTCCGCCATCGAAGGTGAAGCCGTCCTTTTCCCAATAATAGCCGCGCCCACCCGGCTTATCGCGCGCTTCGACAATGGTTGTCGCAACGCCCGCCGATTGCAGCCGGATACCGAGCGCCAACCCACCAAATCCGGCACCGATAATCGCCGCTGTCTTCGTCATTTTTTCTTGCTCCGGATCGCGGTGATGGCTTTCCCGATGGGAATGGGCGGCTTGCCAGACAATATGCGCGCCTTGTCACCACCGGTGGTATTCCCCGCATAGAAGCGCTCGATCAATCCGGGCTTTAGCCTGTAGAAGCGTTCAAGGATTTTATACCGGTCGGTCACATCCGCGCCCCGGAACAGCATGCGGTTGAGCATGCGATAGAATTTGCCGTTCTGCCAATGCTCCTGCGCACGTTGCCGCATCAGCAGGTTGAGCTTGTCACCATCGAGGTCGGGCTGTTCGGCGATGAAGATCGCGTTGCGCACCGCATCGGGCAGCGAGTAACTGGTCACCGCCTGGAAAAATGCGCCGCGCGCGCCGGCTTTCGCGGTCCGGCCGCTGCCACTTGCCCAATAGCTTTCCAGATCGCCGCCCATGACCACAGGGAGAACGCCGCTTTCCTCGCGCAGCACACGCTCGACCGTCCAGCCCTGTGTATCGGCATATTGCGCGATCCGCTGGCGATAGCGGCGCGCATCATGGTCGGGCTTGTCGCTGTAATATGTGTCCTCCACGAATATCTTGTCCATGCCGAACGGAAGGACATAGACGAAGCGATAACCGTCATATTGCTCGACCGTCGCGTCCATGACGATGGGCTTGGTCAGATTGTGCGGCTCTGCCAGTTGCATCAACTGTCCCGTGAACTTCTGCCAGCCGCAATCAAGATGATTGAGGTCGCCGCCCCCGCGCGCATCGATGACACCACCGGCATTGATACGCTGTGCCCCATCGAGCACCACCAGGCGCGGGGAAACCGATTTCACCTCGCGCCCCGGCATCAGCGCCGATGCAGGCAGGTTGTTACGCAACACCCAGTCGAGCCGTTCTGACTCAATGGTGTAATAGATATTGTCTAACTCGCGGGTATGCGCCGGGAAACGCACCTCATATCCCGACCAGCCATAGGTCACGAGCGGCGCGGTCAGCCAGCGATGCTCGGGCAATATGTCGGTCGCAAAATAGCTCCAGATATGGTTGCCGCCAAAGCTTTCGCCTTGCTCGATAAGGACAATTTTCAGCTCGGGCCGCAGCCGTGCGACGGCGAGCGCAATCAGGCCGCCCGCAAGGCCGCCGCCCACAATCGCCAGGTCGCATTTGAAGTTTTCGCGTGTCACGCCTGTGGCCCTAGCGCAGCGGAATCGTCAGGGAAAGGCTTGTCCCAAGGAAATACACAGCTTTCTGGGCGATTGACATTCGACGCGCGGGGGGAGAGCAAGAGGTCATGGCGCATAAGGCAAAAGTGATTGCGATTTACAGCCTGAAAGGCGGGGTCGGCAAAACCACGCTGGCTGTCAATCTGGCGGCGGAAGCGGCGTTGCGACGCGGCAAAAAGACGCTGCTCTGGGATCTGGACCCGCAATCTGCCGCAAGCTTTATCCTGGGACATGAGCCAACGAAGAAACCGAAGGCACGGTCGGTTTTCGAACGCGATATCGAGCCCGACAGTCTCATAACGAAGTCCGCGATTGCCGGTCTCGACCTACTCCCTGCCGATATTTCGCTGCGCAGCCTCGATGGTTTCCTGGCATCGCTCGGCAAAAAGAAACGGCTGGCGAAACTGGTCGAGACGATCAGCAGCAAATATGATCGCATCTTCCTCGACTGCCCGCCGGGCCTGACCGAAACCAGCGAACAGATGATGCGCGCTGCCGATATCATCATCGTGCCAGTCATCCCGTCCCCCTTGTCGCAACGGGCGCTTGCCGATGTCATCGCGCATCTCAAGGAGCATCACAAGGGCCATGCGCCCTTGCTGCCGGTGTTTTCCATGGTCGACCGGCGACGCAATCTGCATGTTGCTGCAACCTCGGCCAACCCCGATTGGCCGCGTATCCCGATGGCAAGCGCGGTTGAGCAAATGGCGGTCCATCGCTCGCCGGTCGGGGTCTTCGCGCACCGCTCACCCGCAGGCGACGCTTTTCACATGCTATCGGGTGCCATTGAGCGTAAGCTGGCAAAGGCAAAAGACTGACCTTCGCACCTTAGGGGAGGGGCTATGCGAAAAAAATGGGTTTGGGTCGCACTCGGCCTTGCGGTGTTGGCGGGCGGCGCTGTTTATGTAAAGCGCGACGCGATTGCCATGTCGTTGATCCAGCGCGGTGCGGATGCCGCAATGTCGCGCAACATCATGGCAGAGTTACGCGCCGACCAACTCCATGTCGGCTTTTGTGGCACCGGTTCGCCGCTTCCCAGCCGCGACCGCGCGGCAGCCTGCACGGTCGTGATTGCCGACGGGACACTATTTGTTTTCGACATGGGCGAAGGTTCGGGAGAAACCCTGTCGCTGATGGGTCTGCCGCTCGATAAAGTCCGGGGCGTCTGGCTGACCCATTTGCACAGCGATCATTTCGAAGGCCTTGGTCCTTTTACCCTGCAACGCTGGGCGGGGAGCACCGCCAGAACGCCCTTGCCGGTCTTCGGTCCCGAAGGCGTCATTGAAATCACCGAAGGCCTCAACCGCGCCTATAAAATCGACAGCACCTACCGCATCGCGCATCATGGCGAGGCGGTGGTGCCGCCATCGGGCTTCGGCATGACCGGAAGCGCCATATCGCCGGGTCTGGTCTACAACAGCGGCGACGTTCGCATCACGGCCTTTGCCGTCGATCACGATCCTGTCAGGCCGGCTTTTGGCTATCGGGTCGACTGGAAAGGGCGAAGTGTCACCATCACCGGCGACACCGCATACACTCCGGCTCTGGCCGCGGCCGCAAAGGGAAGCGACCTTTTGGTGAGCGAGCTCCTGTCCCCGCATATGGTCAAAATGCTCGAAAACAGCGCCCGCAAATCGGGCAATGCCAACCGCGCGAAGATATTTGCGGATATTCAGGATTATCATATCAGCCCGGGACAGGCCGCCGATGTGGCGAAAAGGGCGGGTGTCGGGATGCTCGCCTTTACCCACATCGTGCCCTCGGTACCCAAACCGTTCGAGTTCGCCCTGACCGATGATGCCGCCACGCACTTCGATGGGCCGACCGAAATCATGCACGACGGCGATGTGATCAGCATTTCGGGCGGACCAGCGTTCAGCACACGGAATTTGCTAAGCCGATAACAAGCAGGGTAAGGGCAGCGGATGGACATGTTGATTGCCGCCTTGCTCTCCGCTCTTGCGATGACCCTGATCGTTGGTGCGCGCTATCTTGTCACCAGCGGCTTTTTCGCATGGCTGACAGGCAAGGTCAGGCCCGGCCTGTATGACAGGCTAAAGCCACAGATCAATCGCGAGATTGGCTGGTCATTGCTGTCCGCCGCGATTTATGGCGTTCCGGCGGGTGTCGTGGCGTGGGGATGGAACAGCCACGGGTGGACGCTGATTTACCGGGATGTGGGAGCCTATCCGCTCTGGTATCTTCCGATATCGGTGTTTCTGTACCTCTTTGCGCATGACAGCTGGTTTTACTGGACCCACCGGCTGATGCACCGGCCCTGGTGGTTCAAGGTCGCCCATGCCGTCCATCACGAAAGCCGCCCGCCGACCGCCTGGGCGGCGATGTCGTTCCACCCTTGGGAGGCGCTGACCGGCGCGATTATCATCCCTGCGCTGGTGTTCATCATTCCCATTCATGTTGGCGCAATCGGGCTTGTGCTTGTCATCATGACCATTATGGGAATAACCAACCATATGGGGTGGGAGCTGTTTCCGAAATTCATGGTTAACGGCAAATTAGGAAATTGGCTGATAACAGCAACGCATCACCAGAAACATCACGATGCGTATCGGGGGAATTATGGGTTATATTTCAGGTTTTGGGACAAAGTTTGCGGCACCGATCTTGGGCTTGGCAGCTTTGACCGGCGCGGCGCTGAGCGCGAGCCCCGCCACGTCAACGCTTGATGTCAGCGTCTATGGTTTGCGCAGCATGAAGGGCAATGTCCTCGTCTGCGTTACGTCCAATCCCAAATATTTCCCCGACTGCAGCAAGGACCCCAAAAGCCACCGTGCAAAGGTTGCGGCCAGCGATGCTGGCAAGGTCAGCTTTAGCGGACTGACCCAGGGAACCTATGCGGTCGCCTTGCTGCATGATGAAAATGCCAACAGCAAAATGGACATGGCGGTTTTCCTGCCCAAGGAAGGCTTCGGCTTTTCGCGCAACCCTGCGGTCGTGACCGGTCCGCCCAAATTCAAGGCTGCGGCGTTTCTGATCGACGCTGACGAGGTGAGCCAGCGCGTCAAGATGAAATATATGCTTTAAGGCCGTTCACGGCCTAATCAGTAGTCGGTCCGCTGGGCGCGGAACCAATTGATTATTCCGGTTGTTTCCATCACCGATACAAACGGGAGTCTTCCATGAAATTTGCCCACTTGGCCGCTGCGGCCCTTGCACTGCCTACATTTGCGTTGGCACAACCATTGTCCGCACAAACGCAGGAAAGTGAGACGGCGAAGGCCGACGCCCCCGACCGCGGGGTGTTTGCCGGTTACTGGCTGACGCTCGGTATCGGCGCAGGTTACGGACCGAGCTATGAAGGTTCGGACGATTATGTCCTTTTCCCTGCCCCTATTGCGCAGGGCAGCGTCAGCGGCTTTGACTTCGGCGCGCGAGGGCCTGGGCTGTACGTCGATCTTGTACGCGACGGGAATAGCGACCGGAATGTGAAATTCCTCGCCGGACCGCTCGTACGCGTGCGCCTCGACCGCCGCAGCGACATTAAGGATCCGGTGGTACGCGCGCTCGGCAAAGAAGACGTCGCAGTCGAGCTCGGTGCTACTGCCGGCGTGTCTTTTTCGAAGGTGCTCAACCCGTTTGACACTTTGACCCTGTCCACGGACATCCAATGGGACGTGGCGGGCGCGCATGGCGGGCGCCTGATCAGTCCGGGCATAAGCTATTCGACGCCGCTGTCGACGGCGATTTTCACCAGTCTCAGCCTGTCGGCCACGCATGTCGATGCCGATTATGCCGATACCTATTACAGCATTGATGCCGCCGGTAGCGCGGCAAGCGGTCTGCCGGTTTTCGATGCAGGCAGTGGCTGGAAAAGCTATGGCGCGTCCTTCCTGGGCGGTGTCGATCTGTCGGGCGACGCGCGTGACGGAGGCTGGGCTGTCTTCGGGCTCGTCAGCTATTCGCGACTTACTGGCGATGCGAAACGGTCGCCGGTCACATCGATCCGCGGCGATGCGGACCAATGGTTCCTTGCGGGGGGCGTCAGTTACACCTTCTGACCGTTTAACCAATTGGCAACGCAGCCTGGCGCATAATGCCTGCTCCACGTCAGGGGTAAGGACATGATCGGGTCGGTACAGGCATTACGGCATGAAGATGCCATCATCAGCGCATTCGCACGTAACGCGCGGGCGAGTTTCATGGGTTCGAAACTTATTCAGGCAATGGGCGTCGAAGCCGGACGGCTCGATGCCGTCCATCATGCAATGATGCTGCGCCTTATCGACGCGGATGCAGGTGCGCCCCATGACGAATGCGACCAGCTGGCCGCGCATATCGTTGCCGTTACCCGCGTCGCCGACGCTGCCTTTGCCGAAGGAGGATCGAAGGCCGCAATGGCTGCGGTCATGCAGGACAGCGGCCGCAGCATCGACCCGCTGATCGCGCAGAATTTCCTGCGGCTGGCCAGTTCGCCAATCTTCTGGATGGCACTGGACTCAACTGGCGAACCGCGCGCGAACTGACTTTCTAGTCGATATAAGGATCGCCGAACACATAACGCGGACCGGCGCCGCCGCGCGCTGCGCGGTCCCCCGGATTATATAGCGCACATTTCTTCAGCGACAGGCATCCGCACCCGATGCAACCGTCCAAGATGTCGCGCGTCCGGGTCAGGACCGCGATGCGTTCGTCGAGTGCGGTCTTCAATGTGCTGCTGATCGCCTTCCAGTCCGATGCTGTCGGCGTGCGGCTATGCGGCAGCTTGGATAGTTCGGCAGCAATACCCTCGATCGAAAGGCCGAGCTGCTGCGCGATGCGGATGAAGGATAGCCGCCTGATGTCCGAACGTAGAAATCGGCGCTGGTTGCCGGACGACCGGAATGGCTCGATCAGGCCGCGTGCCTCGTAAAAGCGTATTGCAGATACCGAAAGTCCGCTCCGCGCGGCAAGGTCGCCAATGGAAATGATATCATTCGCCTTCATTCCCCAATCTCCAAAATATATCTTGACCTCAACTTAGGTTGAGATTGCATGATATTCGCATCAACCCACGAATCAAGCAAGGATATCAAATGACCAAGGCCTTTATCGAACATGTCAACATCACCGTCGGTGACCCCGATCGTACCGCCGAAATGCTGAAATCGCTGTTCGGCTGGGAAGAAAGATGGCGCGGAAACTCGATGATGGGTGGCCGTTCGATCCATGTCGGAAGCGATAGCCATTATCTCGCGGTCTATACCGGGCAGGAAAGCAGTGGCAGCCCCATGGCCCACCAAAAGGGCGCACCGCTAAACCATGTCGGCATCCAGGTAGACGATCTGGACGCGGTCGAGGCAAGGGTTATTGCCCTCGGTCTCACCCCGTTCGCCCATGACGATTATGAACCGGGACGGCGCTTTTATTTCTTCGACGAGAACGGGATCGAGTTTGAGGTGGTGAGTTATGCCGCCTAAGCGCTAGTCCGCGTCGGCCGATCTGGCGTCATTCTCCCGGTCGGGCGCTTTGACGGGACCTATATGATTTTCGTCAGCGCCCAGCCTATCCGCGCCCGCAGCACCGGCAGCACCTCGGCCTCAAACCACGGGTTTTTGCGCATCCAGATTGTGCTGCGCCAGCTGGGGTGGGGCAGGGGGAAGAGGCCGGCGGGCGCCTCGTCGAACGCGCGCACCGCTTCGGTCATCGACCGTTTTGGCCGCGCAGGCAGATAGCGCTCTTGCGCGTGATGCCCGACAAGCAGGGTCAGCCGCAGCTCCGGCAGGTGCGCGCGCAGCCGGTCGTGCCAGAGCGGCGCGCACTCGGGGCGAGGGGGAAGATCGGCAGAAGGGCCCTTTCCGGGATAGCAAAAGCCCATCGGCATCTGCGCCACCCTTGTCTCGTCGTAAAACACGGTCTTGTCGAGCCCGGTCCACGCGCGCAGCCGGTCGCCGCTGGGGTCGTCCCAAGGGATGCCCGAGGCATGGACCGCGCTGCCCGGTGCCTGCCCGATAATCAATATGCGCGCCGACCGCCCCGCCTGTACAATCGGGCGCGGCCCATGCGGCAGTGGGCATTGGCGGCAGGCACGGATTTGCGCGAGCAGGGCGGCGAGGCTGTCGTCGGTCACGCTGGACAGATAGGCCCCCGCCGCCTAAAGTCCACCCATCCCCGGGGAGTCGTGTGACTGAGAGGGGCGCGTCACGGCGCCCGACCCGCTGAACCTGATCCGGTTGATGCCGGCGGAGGGAGGGAGCGGCTTCATCTGATACCGCCCTCGCTCCGGCAAATGGAGTGAGATTTATGGCAGACATCCCCGCACGCACCGAAATCGGCGTCACCACCGGCCCGATCCGTGGCTCGAAGAAAATCCATGTCGGTGAGCGTCGCGTTGCCATGCGCGAAATCTATCTGGAACCGTCCTCTGGCGAGCCGCCCGTGCGCGTCTATGACTCGAGCGGCCCGTATACCGACGCAGACGCGCGCATCGACATTTCGACCGGCCTGCCCGAAATCCGCAGCACATGGATTCGCGAACGCGGCGATGTCGAGCAGGTCTTCCAGCGCGAGGTAAAGCCCGAAGACAATGGCCAGCTCGGCCCCGACCGCAGCGGCGGCGTTGCGCCTTTCCCCAATGTCCGCAAACAGGTCCTCCGCGCCAAGCCGGGCGCGAACGTCAGCCAGATGCACTATGCGCGCAAAGGCATCATCACGCCCGAGATGGAATATGTTGCCGAGCGCGAGAATCTGGGCCGTGCGCGCCGCGCCGAATATAAACGAGACGGCGAAAGCTTCGGCGCCTCCATCCCCGATTATGTCACCCCCGAATTCGTCCGCGACGAAGTGGCGCGGGGCCGCGCGATCATCCCGAACAATATCAACCACCCCGAAAGCGAGCCGATGGCGATCGGCCGCAACTTCCTCGTCAAGATCAACGCGAACATCGGCAATTCGGCGGTCGCGAGCGACGTTGCGACCGAAGTCGACAAGATGGTCTGGTCGATCCGCTGGGGCGCGGACACGGTGATGGACCTCTCGACGGGGCGCAACATCCACGACACGCGCGAATGGATCATTCGCAATTCGCCCGTGCCCATCGGCACCGTGCCGATCTATCAGGCGCTGGAAAAAGTCGGCGGCATTGCCGAGGAGCTGACCTGGGACATCTTCCGCGACACGCTGATCGAACAAGCCGAACAGGGCGTCGATTATTTCACCATCCACGCGGGCGTTCGCCTCCCTTACGTCCCGCTCGCCGCGAAACGCGTCACCGGCATTGTCTCGCGCGGCGGCAGCATCATGGCGAAATGGTGCCTCGCGCATCACAAGGAGTCGTTCCTCTACGAACGCTTCGACGAGATTACCGAGATCATGAAGGCCTATGACGTCGCCTATTCATTGGGCGATGGCCTCCGCCCCGGCTCCATCGCCGACGCCAATGACGAAGCGCAATTTGCCGAACTCTACACTTTGGGCGAACTCACCAAGCGCGCCTGGGCGCAAGACGTGCAGGTGATGATCGAGGGCCCCGGCCATGTGCCGATGCACAAGATCAAGGAGAATATGGACAAGCAGCTGGAGGCATGCGGCGAAGCGCCGTTTTACACCTTAGGCCCGCTCACCACCGACATCGCGCCGGGCTACGACCATATCACCAGCGGCATCGGCGCGGCGATGATCGGCTGGTACGGCACCGCCATGCTCTGCTACGTCACGCCCAAGGAGCATCTTGGCCTTCCCGACCGCGACGATGTGAAGGTCGGCGTCGTAACGTACAAACTCGCCGCCCATGCCGCCGACTTGGCGAAGGGCCACCCCGCCGCCCAAGTCCGCGACGATGCACTGAGCAAGGCCCGCTTCGAATTCCGCTGGCGCGACCAGTTCAACCTGTCGCTCGACCCCGACACGGCGGAACAATATCACGACCAGACGCTACCGGCAGAAGGCGCGAAGACCGCCCATTTCTGCAGCATGTGCGGGCCGAAATTCTGCTCGATGAAAATCAGCCAAGAAGTTCGTGCATTCGCCGCAGGCGAATTACTAAAGGACCATCCGGGGGATGGTTCTACCGCACGAACTCGGGAGTTTGCCCTCGGCGAAGCCGAGGATGGTTCACGCGGAGACGCAGAGAACGCGGAGGAATGGGCCGCAAAAGGCATGGCAGATATGAGCAAACTCTATGACGAAACCGGACGCGAGCTATATATGGGCGCTGGTGATCGGGAGCATGATTGAGCTTGAAGAATTCACCAACTGATCTGCACATACTTATTCAACAAGCGCTTGCCGAGCTCGGCTCGACCGCCGATCCCACCGCAATTGCTAGTCTGGTTCAAAGGCTGAATTTTGGTTTGCCTGCCGAAGACGAGTTCTGTGTTATCTGCGCTTGGCTAGGCCGATGCCGGTTGCTCCACAAACTCGACCAGGTTCAGGTTCCGAGGTCCTCCGTAGAGGTTTTCCAAGTACCTGACTTGCTGGCGATGTTCGATTCATTTTCTCCGGTTCTTATTGAGGTGAAATCTAAAGCAAACAAGAAGCTCAGCTTCACGCCAGAATATTATGCAAAACTCATTCGTTATGCCGATTCCATGAAAATGCCGCTTCTGGTTGCTTGGAAGCATCATTCAATTTGGACTTTGTTCGATATCAGGCATCTCAAGTTAGCACGCACCAATTTCAATATCGATTTCAACGAAGCTATGCGGCAAAATTTGCTTGGTATCCTAGTCGGTGATGTTTCTTACAAGATTTCTGCGGGTGCCGGAGTTCATTTAGTGTTTGCGAAAGAACGGTTGATTAGCACAGAGCATGCAGCAAATGACGCATACACTGAGACGTGGGAAATGCGGGTAAGCGAGGTGGCTTTTACAACCGGTGGAGGGCAACCGGCAAAGCTTACCGCCGAGACTAGTCAGCTATTGGCAACATGGGATATGGCCGAAAGCGAGGAACATACCGAAACATCTATCAAAAAAAGCTTTTATGCCAATGGCGATGGGATGGAATTCGGACACAGAGCGCTGGTGCATTTACTGGATTGGGAAGGTAAGGAAAGGGATGCAGGTGGTTGGCGAGACCTCATGAGGAAGTCAGAAATTACCCGTAGTATTTCGGATTTCAACGCTGCTTTACAACGAGCGATGGCCGAAGGCGTCGTTTCCCACGTTTTCAACCAAGTTCCAGTCGACGTTCCTGATTTTCTCTCAGAATCTCAAATCGGGTAGGATTCTAGTGTTATATTTTTGATTTCTAGCGATCTAATGTTGTCAGCATATCATCGATTTTGGCCATCAAAATCGAGTTAGGATCGTCTTCGAGGTCTTTGGCTTGAAGCATTTCGCATAGATCATCTACAGTCAGATTGACAATTAGTTTTCCATGTTCCCGAAGAGCTCCGCGGCATGCCGCGTTAGCATTCTCGTCTGGTCCCTTGCGAGAAATGATGAATGCAACTGAGCGTAACGCTGGTTTATAGAGGTACTTCTCGGTTGTATATATTTGTCCTTGCTTGACCTTATAAGTATAGTTTTTGTATTCAAAAATTACATAGCGTGAGTTAAACTGATGTATAAACATACGCCATAAATCATGATTAGAAACGATTCTACACACCGTGTCGTAAATTGAAATTCCTGACTCGGTTCGACGCTGCTCGTTCCATCCAGTTAAATCTTCTTGGAAAATATACCTTAATGCGTCGACGCAAGATTTTTCAAATTTCCGCCATCCGATTTTCCCAGTAGGCGTTTTTTTTAATTCGTTACAGAGGCGCTCCCCATCTTTAGGCACCTCCTTAGCTAAAGTGGTCTCCGGCGCAGCACTAGCGTCCTCGACATCCAGAGAGGGTGCTTCGGGAGTAATTTCTAGCGCAGGGGAAAAAGCTAAAATCTCACGCGTAAATTCTTCAAATTTTGACGAAAGCGCTTCGCTATCTGCTGCGAGGAAGGATAATGTATTTAAATCATAAATAATTGTTGACGGATATCTAGTTTTTAACGCTTCCTTTTGATCCTTTTTTATTATTGCAGATATCACTAAAATACCAATTTTAATACCTAAATTTCTTTTATAGCGCTCTAGTGTATCTAGTCCTTGAAGCAAAAATGACATACTCACTTTCGACGAGCGCCATACCTTCACCTCAACTACTGAGACAGCTTGGTCCGACGTAACGACCATGTCAGGTTGTCCATCTAATCGGCTCGTTTGGGGTTTTGGCTGACTTTGTGTGTCGACCTGAAAGCCATTGTGCCTAAAGAGCTCAGCCACAAAAATCTCAAATTTGAAATAAAGATCTCGGAGTTCCATGCTGCCTCAATATGAAATTTGAACACCTTATAGTAGCGAATAGTCTAGATTTGGTTGGACATCGACAGCACGGAAATCCCGGGGACACAATACTAATCAGACACTCACCCCAACCTAACCAAAGCCTCATCCAGCGCCTGCAAAAACCTCGACCGGTCCGCCTTCGCAAACGTCGCTGGCCCACCTCCAATCCCATCCATCCCCGCGCGCAGGTCGGCCATGATCGCGCGGGTCGCGATGGCGCCGCCGATGGAGCTGGTGGTGAAGGGTTTACCGTTGTTGCCGATCACCACCGCGCCCGCCTTCAGGCATCGGTCGGCCAGCAAGATGTCGGCGGTCACCACGATACTGCGCGGCCCCGCCTCCCCCGCGATCCAATCGTCCGCCGCGTCGAAACTGTCTGAAACCACAACCCGCGTGATCAGCGGGTGATCCGGAATGCGAAAGCGCGCATTGCTCACCAGCACGACTGGCACATTCCGGCGCCAGGCAACCTTGTAGATTTCGTCCTTCACCGGACAGGCATCGGCATCGACCAATATGCGGGGATTAAGGTTAGGGTCCACTAAGTACCCGGCACCAACTTTTCTACCAGCCGCTTTAATTCGCCTGCTGTAGTGTGCCCCGCGACCACCTCATGATAACCTATACCGGCCTTGCGCAGCGCCTCTTTTTTCACGGCGTCTCTTGCTGCCGCCGCGCCGCCATCCTGATGATGCCCGCTGCCCTGATATTCTATGGCATGACGAACTTTGGCGTCGGGGCACATCAGCGCGAAGTCCACGCGCTTTGAATTGATTGCGAAATAGGCATCCTTGTCCTCGCTCGCCAGAAACTCGCCCAATGACACCTGCGCCATCACCTGCCAGCCGGGATTGCGCGCAATGACAGCGGCGTCGAGCGCCTTGAAGAGATTGGCCTCGGGCCGGTTGAGCAGCGCACGTGCCTTAAAGTCGGCGGCCATCACAACAGCGAGCTGATCGATCGCGGTGCCATTTGCCTTGGCCGCATCGCGTGTCCCGTCCTTCTTAAAGGGCACAACTTTGCCGCTCTTCCTGCCCGAATTACGCCCCTGCCAATAGGCCCGCCTCTCGGCGCGCTTCTGCCCCTCGACCAGCCGTTCCACCGCGATGCCCAAAAAAGCCCCAACCGCCAGCACAGCCATGAGCACAAGGGGCCTATCAATAAGCGCAAGAATTTCCGGCGGCATAATGCCGTTATGCTATGGGATGCTCAATAAATCGTCAACGCTGCCATTCTCGGGAGTCGCAGCGGATCAGGCCTAAACGGGCAATCTTTTTAACCGAGTAATCAAAAACCCTTTCCTACAACGTTCCTTATATGTTCTAATCGCCGCCATGACATATGACTCACCACATCCGCACGAGCCGGACATCACCGGCACCATCCTCGACTTTACGCCCGTCGCTTTCGACCGGCGGCGGGCGAAGGGCTGGACACCGCTTACCCAGCGGCGTTTTATCGAGGCGCTGTCGGTCATGGGCTCGGTAGGCGCGGCGGCGCGGGCCGTGGGCATGGGACGGGTGTCGGCCTATCGCCTGCTCGAACGGGAAGGCGCGGAAAGTTTTGCGGCGGCCTGGGAAAAGGCCATCAACCTCGGCCGCAGCCACCAATATAGCGTCGCGATGGCGGCGGCGATCAACGGCGTTACCACCATTTATGTGCAGCGTGGCGGATCGGTCACGGTGCGCGGCGGACCCGATATGGGCCTCGTCCGCGCGGCGCTGCGCGACGAGCCGGCTCCCAACCGGGTCGCTTAACGCAACAAAGGATACAAATGGGGGGTGGGGTGACGGTATCTTTTGTATCTTTACCGGCGTTGCATCCCTTCGAACCGGTTTTACGTATCTGGGCCGGCCGGACCAAAGAGGAGGAAATTTCATGCGTTACATTGCCCCCTTCCTGATGCTCGTCATCGCTGTGCCCGGGATGGCACAGCCTGCGACGGTGGACGTTCCCGCCGCGCGTGCCTCACAGACAGGGACGTGGGAAGGCAGGCTTGAATATCTCGATTATGGCGCGAACAAATGGTTCGGCATTCCGGTAAGGACGCAGATCGAGGATCAGGGCGACGGCGTAACCATCATCCGCAAATCGGACTTTGACGATGGCCCGACGGTCGGCAATGTACGAATTACCTCGGTCGAACTGTACGACCCCGCCGCCGCTACCCTGACCACCGGTACGTTCCGGAAGGGTCGCACCGTTGAAGTCTATTCCTACAAGGTGCGAATGGAGGGCGAAGCGACCGACGCGACGCACTGGACGATGGTCCAGGAGGGCGAGGGCAAGGACGACAACCGCCCTGCCTTGCTGCGCCTCACCACCACACGCGACGGTGACAGCATCGAAACCGTCAAGCAGATCGATTTTCAGGACGATGACAAGGCCGAGTGGGTCACGCGCAACCGCACGCGGCTGACGCTTGCCAGATAGGACCGATGCCGGTTGACCCCGCCGGGTGCGCGCGAATGAAAATTAGGCGATCTCGTTCATCCATGCTATACCCCCTCATGCTGACGTCGAAATTTGCGACGGACTTCGACTTTTGACGACCGCTTCACGCTCTCGGGCGCTGGCGCAAAGCAGACGACGACCTCCTTTCATCTACACGAACGACGCACGACCCTGTGGCATGTTGCCGCCGGGCAATCCCGCGGCTCTCTGGGCCGCCGTTCTTTGAAAGGAACATCCTATGCCAGCTGGCACCGTAAAATTCTTCAATGCCGATAAAGGCTATGGCTTCATCGCACCCGATGGCGGCGGCGATGACAGCTTTGTCCATATCACTGCCGTGCAGGCCGCCGGCATGCACACGCTCGATAAGGAGCAGCGCGTGAACTACGAAGTCGAAGTGGGCCGCAATGGGAAGGCTTCGGCCGTCAACCTGAGCGCTGCTGACTAGGCTCTGGCTCCACGCCCGCGATGCCCCGTGAACGCGGGGGTCGCGGGCGTGGGGACGCTTCCCCGCAAAAAACCGCTTTCCTACAGCCCCGCTTTTGTGGCTTAAGCTGCCGGATGGAAATGAAGCGCACAAGAAGATCCCCCAACTGGTTCGAAATCGGCATGGATGCCTGGGCACTCGCGGCTGAATCCAACATGGTGATTGCGCAGCGCATGGGCGCGATGGCCATTGGCGGCGGCCGGCCTGCCAAAGGCCATCGCGCCCATGCGCTGAGCGATCACCCTGTTTGACTCAGCCCCGAGTGCCCCGGCGTCCCTGCGGATTCCGACCCAGTTGGGGGATCTTCTCGTGCGCTCCATTTCCATTCCGCAGCTTAAGCCAGAAAAGATGGGATGCTGGCACGCCGGTTTTTGCGGGGGTCCCGCCCCACACCGCCG
>JACVCM010000056.1 GCA_016742125.1 Sphingomonadaceae bacterium
TGGCGGTTACCTCCGCGCCGACGGTGCCGTCGCCCCTCGTTGCGGCCTGTTTGAGAAAGCCGTGCTCATAGCGCAGCGAAAGTGACAGCCCGTCAATCTTGTCCTCAGCGGTTAGCGCGACCCCGGCGCCCTCCGGCAGGTTCAAGAACCGCCGGACCCGCGCGACGAAATCGACGACATCCTGCCCGTCGAACGCATTGTCGAGGCTCATCATGCGTTTGGCATGTGCGACTTTCTTCAGTCCGGACCCATCGACGGGAGCACCCACCATCCGATTGGGACTGTCGGCGCGAACGAGATGCGGAAATGCTGCTTCCAGTTCGTTGTTACGCCGAACCAGTGCATCATATTCTGCATCCGAAATCTCCGGCGCGTCTTCCGCATGATAGCGTTGGTTATGGTGCGCAATGGCCCTCGCGAGCCGCATGAGTTCGTTGGCGGCTTCGGCGTCGGTCGTCATAGGATTTTGTGGCCGCCGAGTTGCGAGCGGGAAAGTTGCTGCCACAGGCACTTTTCTGCCTCTGCCAGCTCCCGACGCATCTTCGCGGCACGCTCAAACATAGAGCGAAGTTCAACCAACTTCGCCTCCCTTTTCGAGGAGGGGCAACAAGCTCGATCCAGCATCAAGCTACCTCCAGCAACCGCTCGGCCTGCGCGCGTGCCTCGTCAGTCACTTCCGCGCCCGACAGCATCCTTGCTATTTCCTGACGGCGGGCTTCGGGGTCGAGCAGGGTTACGCCTGTTCGCGTCACCGTCCCCTGACTCGACTTCGCGATGAAATAATGCGCCTGTCCCTTTGCAGCGACCTGCGGGCTGTGGGTCACTGCCAGTAACTGTGTTCGCTGTGCCAGCCTTGCCAAGCGCTCCCCGATTGCCGCTGCGACCGCACCGCCAACTCCTCGATCGATTTCATCGAATATGATCGTCGCCGCGCCACCCTCTTCGGCCAGCGCAACCTTAAGCGCCAGAATGAAACGCGACAGTTCGCCGCCGGACGCGATCTTTGCCAACGGTGCAAAAGGCGCGCCGGGGTTTGTCGATATCAGAAATTCGACGCGATCCATGCCCGATGCGCTCCATCGATCGTCTGGCAGGCGCTCGACGGCTGTGCGGAACTGTGCAGCATCGAGCTTCAGCGGCGCGAGTTCCAACTTTACCGCCGCATCGAGTTTTTCTGCGGCACCCAAGCGGGCATCGGACAGGGCGGTTGCGGACTGGACATAGGCCGAATATTTGGCCGCGACCTCCGCCTCAAGCCTTGCCAGCCCCTCACCGCCCGCTTCGATCGATTCCAGCCGTGCCGTCAGGTTCTGCTGCAATGCGACAATCGCGTCAGGCGCAACATTATGCTTTCGGGCCAGCGCGCGCAGCTCGAACAGCCGGGTTTCGATTTCGTCCAGGCGGGCCGGCTCATACTCAATGGCACGCGCCGCGGCGTTCAGCTTCTCTTCGGCTTCGGTCGCCTCGATGATTGCGCGGTCCAGCGCGGTCAGCGCCTCGGACAATAATGGATGCGCATCCGCGATGCGATCCAGTTTGCGCGCGGCCAACCGGATTGGCGCTACACCGTTCTTCGGCCCGTCGAAACTTTCGAGCACAGCCTTCAGATCCTCGGCAATACGTTCGCCCTTTTGCATGTCGGAACGTGCGCCTGCGAGTTGTTCTTCCTCACCCGGTTGTGGATCGAACGCAGCCAGTTCCGCGACTGCATGTTCCAGCCATTCGCGGTCCCGCGCTGCGTTCTCCAACGCCTCTCGGGCAGTGTCCAACCGTGAGCGGGCCTCCTGCCAATCTGCGAAATCCGCTGCGACACCCAAGCTGTCACAGCGCCCGAATGTATCGAGCAATGCGCGATGCCCGCGCGGATTGAGCAACCCGCGATCATCATGTTGCCCATGGATTTCAACCAGAGCCGCACCGACATCGCGCAATAGTGATGCCGAGCAGGGCTGGTCATTGATAAAGGCTTTGCTGCCGCCATCGGCCTTGACCGAACGGCGGATGAGCAAAGGCTCGCCCACGTCGATGTCGATATCATTTTCACCCAGCAGCGCCGCGACGCTGGCCGGTGCATCGAAACTTGCGGTGACCTGGGCCTTGTCCGAACCGCTGCGCACCAGGCCGCTATCGGCCCGCGCGCCAAGCGCCAGCCCGAGCGCATCCAGCAAGATCGATTTGCCCGCCCCTGTCTCTCCGGTCAGCACGCCCAGGCCGGAAGAAAAATCGAGATCGAGTGCTTCGATCAGGACGACATCGCGGATAGAAAGGCCGGTCAGCATGGCGAACGCCTAAACCATCCGCACGAGAACATAAAGCGAAAGTCGATATTCGCAACCCACCGTGTCAGGCTGTTGGTGCGTGCTTCTGCATCAGGTCATAAGCGCGCTTGTACCACTCGCTGCCGGGGTAGTTGGCCCCAAGCACGGCTGCCGATTTTTTGGCCTCTTCGGGCACGCCCATCGCAAGATAGCTTTCGGTCAGCCGATACAGTGCTTCCGGTGCATGGGTCGTGGTGTCATATTTCGCTACGACTTCACGAAAACGCAGCGACGATGCCAGCCACAGGGCGCGACGCTGATAGAATCGGCCAATCTCCATTTCTTTCCCCGCGAGGTGATCGCGAACAAGGTCGGCTTTCAGATTGGCGTCGGCGGCGTAGCGCGAATTGGGGTAGCGACGCTGAACCTCACCCAAGGCAGAGAGCGCCTGTTCAGAAATCTTCTGGTCGCGGGTAACGTCGCTGATTTGCTCATAATAGGACAAGGCAATCAGATAATATGCGTAAGGCGCGTCCTTGTTGCCCGGATGAATCGACAGGAAGCGACGCGATGACTGGATCGATTCGTTATATTTCTGGGCCATATAGTAGCTGAACGCACTCATCAGCTGCGCGCGGCGCGCCCATGGCGAATAGGGATGCTGGCGTTCCACCTCGTCAAACAAGGCAGCGGCCACCTGATATTGCTGCCTATCCAGCTTTTCCTTCGCCGCGGCATATAGCGTATTCACGTCCCGCGCGACGTAACGGGTGTTGCTGCCGGGCTTCGCCCCGCCACCGCCAAGGCCGAGTGCGGCACAACCTGAGAGTATCGACGTCGCGGCCAATACCGCTGCTGGCAAAAGCAATTTTCTGTTCATGGACGTTCCCTAGATAATCTTGACCGCGCCGCCAAGTGCTTTGCTGCATTTCACGCGGGATGCACCGGCTCGCCTTTATCGCAGATGAATTGGGTCTATCATTCGGATTGGCCCGGACGGTTCAACTCAATCCTTCTGGAGTCACCGATGACCCGGGTCCGATTGAGCAAGGTCCAATCGGTGTCAGGACCGCCGGAAGGCGGCGATCCGGTCGGCAAACCGCCGACGGCATATAGATAGTCGATCGCCAGATTGCCATTTCGGGGCGCATCGAACGCCAGGGCCAATGTCGCATTCGGCGTTTCGGCCCGCCAACTGATCCGCGTAGCCTGACCGGTCGGCAACCTTATCGACCTACCGTTGACGGTAACATTGCCCAAATCGGCAGATGGCCGCACCCGCATCGTCATCAGACGAGGCGCCGCAGTACTGCTCATGCTGACCGTCGTCCGGTCCCCGGTGGTTCCGACACGGATCAGTGGAGGCACCGATGGAACCGGCGCGGCCTTTACGGCCCGCCATTTGATATTGTCGAACCCTGTGGGGCTCAGCTCAGCCGACGAACCCCGGGGCAACTGTTTTTCGGTAGAACCGGTCGCCCAGTAACTCTCATCGGTTCGCAGGTCGCTATAGTGGAACAAATCTCCCGGTCTGGGATGACGCGGCGAAAAGCTGACCGAGACGGCAAACCACAGCGCGCCCAATGCGGCGACACCAACCACGCCCCCTCCAAACAGGCGGGAGCCCCGGACATCGCCGAATGCCATGATAACGGGGGCTATAAGTGCAATCGCGAACGGGATGATGAGCGCTACCGGTGCTGGCGTTTCAGGCGCTACGGAAACGTAGGTCGCGATGACCCCAGCCAGCAACAGCGCGCCCCAGATGCCGCCGACAAGGCCGCTACCGTAGAGCAACATGGGCGATTGAACCCCGAAGCGCGCCGCCAGAAACAGAAACAATGCGCCGATCAGCCCACCCCAATCGAAAAGCCAGGCCCCGCCCGGCAACCAGATCTGCGCCGCCAGCGCACCAAGCAGCATCAGGATCACGGCGCCGGTCCACATTGCGACGCGCGGCCTTGCCAGCAGCACGGCGCCGGAAGCCAGCGCAACGTAAATCCACAGCGCGCCGTCCATCTCGTTTATCCGCTCGCGAAAGGGGATCATGCCCGGTCCATAGGCCCAGTTGGCGGCGACATGGCTGAATGCACCGACGCCAGCCATCAGAACCAGAACGCTGAGCGTGCCCCCCACTGCCTGCCGCCAGCCCACACCCAATCGTCCCACGCGGGCCATGAGGAGCAAGATGACTCCGCTCAGCAGCAACAGCCAGCCACCCCATGCCGGGTATCGCACAACGAAAAGGCCGAAAAAGTCGAAATAGGCCGCTTCACCCGCTTGCACGGGAAGCTTGTCCGCCATTGCCAGCGCGCGTGTGGTTGCTACTGCAAAATCGCCCAGATGCCGCATGGCCGCCATGTCGATATTATCGATATTGTCGGTGGGCATATGATAGTCATAAAGCCCGTCAATATAGGCTGCATTGATGCCGGCGATACCCTTTGCGAGCGGCACGGACAGGTCGGTATCGTTCGGAAGCAGACGGTAGACATCGCCTGCCAGGCTATTGCCCGTAGGTTCGACCGCATTGTCCGCCCACAAATCGATAAGTCCGGAATTTCCCTGAGAAGTCTGAAACATGAAGGCGCGACCCTTCGATCCCCTCGCCTCGACATTGACCACAGCCCCAATCTTCGCCGCCAGTCGGTGCCTGCTGAAAAATTCCTGCGCGCCGACCAGACCGAGTTCCTCCGCATCGGTGACGAGGAAAACAACATCACGCCCCGGTTTCGGGCCAGCGGCCAGCACCCGCGCCGTCTCCAGCACCGCAGCCACACCGGCCGCGTCGTCAGAGGCACCATTCGCCCAAGGTGCGCTGTCGACATGCGCCATGATCGCTACTGCCTTGTCCGCGCGGTTCCGTCCGGGGAGGACAGCGATGATATTCTCATAGGGACTGACGCTGACCGACCCTTTTCGCCGCGCATCGAAATTCGCCTGTCGTACCCCGATGCCAGCCTGTCGTTCGACCTCAAGCCCCAGCGACGCAAAACGCCCCGCAAGCCAGTCGCGCGCTTTCGCGTTACCTGGCGAGCCGACCGGCCGCGGCTCACGCGTGATTGCGTCGAGCACCCTGTTCGCCTCGACAGGCGAATAGCCCGTCCCGCCATCGCCCACGGGCGGCATCCGCGACCAGAGCGCGAGCGCAATAGCCACCACCACGACGACCGGCAAAAGCAAGAAATTGCGCATCGATGATTCCTCCCGTGCACATTGCTATGGACGGGATAGCGGGAAAACCAGTCCTAAATGCGGAGCTATCCTACCTTTATTGCGCCTAGGGTGCGAACGTCACTTCAGCCCACTTAACCAGGCCACAGACCGATCCAGTGCCTGCTGGCCGGCCGCTGTATCGATATCGAACTGATACTCGTGGCTTAAAGAAGGTTGATACTCCTTGGGGAAAAACAGGCTGTCGACCTTTACGCCCTGCTCGCGCAATTTCTGGTCCATCAAAATCGTCTGCGGCGCTAGCGGGTCTGCATTTCCGACGCTGATAAAAGTCGGCGGGAATTGCGGCGTTAAATAGTTCGCCACAGAAAATGTTTCAAAGCCCTTCGCATCGCGCCAGTTCCGATGGCCGCTATAAGACCAAGTAACTGTGCGCATGAACCAGCCGAGCACGCCGCCGCTTTCGGCGTTCATAGAACTGACATCGTAAACCCCACAATGAAGGAGCGCGCCCTTGAGCTTCTCTGCCGCAATAGGAACGGCAATACCCGTTTTTGCCGCGTAGGAGGGCGAAGTTATTACATTGGCGAGCTGCGCGGCGATTTGCGACCCTGCGGAATCCCCGGCCAGGACATAACCACCTCCGACGATTCCGAGGCTCGCCGCGTTGCCCTCAAGATAGGCAAGAGCATTGGCAAGCTGACGTGTCGGCGTGGGGTAAATCGCTTGAGGCGCGACGGTATAGTCGACGTTGACGACAACAAAGCCACGGCCTGCCAAAATCTTGAGATAGTTGGCGATGTCGCTGCGACGGCCCGATACAAAACCGCCGCCATGTATCCACACCACGACCGGAGCCCCAGCTATGGGCGCTTCAGGCGAATAGATGTCAAGCAGAGCATCGGCATCATTCGCGTCGTAACGAACTGCTGACCGGATATTGATGTTGTCCGGCAAATGCTTCTCAAGCTTCTCGGACGCAGCCGCCGCGCCGCTGTCGAATACCGCACGGATGGCCCACACACTCGGCCAAGGCGTGACAAAATGCGCAACAAAGGCGAACAGCCCCAACACAAGGGCAAACCAGGCCAGAAATTTGCGCATCGTCTGCTCCTTGTTCTTAGGCCGTGAACTCATAAATATTATCGCCGAGGCGCCAAAATGGCGAAGATATCGGAGCAAAATGCGCGCAGTCAGGCAGTTATGCTGCCTTCACGTGCATTTTGTTTCGAGATCGAAGCCATTTTGACGTCATTCGGATTTGACCCATTTTGCCCATCGCTGCGTTGGCAAGCTTGGACTTAGAACCACTATGCCCAGCGCTTACCGCCTTGCGCTGAGCAAAATGGCATCAAACCTCAGCGATGATATTTATGAGTTCACGGCCTAATCCTGCCGCTCCCACAAATAGATGCCGGCGTCGGCTTCCAAGGCCAGACCTAAGCGGTTGCCATCGAAGGTATAGCTGCGCACGCGTACCAAATCGCGTGCGATCTGCGTATCCAACGCACCAGGCTGGCACATCGCCCTTGTCATTGGCCCACCGCTGAGCGCAAGCGAACCACCGCGCGATGTCGCATTCGTGGCTTCCCATGTCGCCCGGGCACGATTGCAATCAAGTTGCAAGGCCACATTGCCGTCGGCCATGAACTCCATATTATAGCGTTCGACCGACGGTGGGATCTTGGTGCCAATCGCATCGTCCGACGATTGAAAATACACAAGCCGCCACTTGCTTCCGGCCAAACTCGGAACAGGCGGCTGTATCTGCGGTTGCTGCATCGCCCACTTCTCCTCGCGACAGGACCGTGTTGCCCCGTCAGGCTTCGTCCAAGTAAACTCATAACCTTTGCCACGGATTTCATGGCCTGCCCCGGTGTAGCGGAATCCGGAACCCGTCGGCTGTTGGTCCAGAGTTGCGGTGCTGCCTGCAAAGCTCAGCATGGCTTTCTCATCGGCAAAAACAATGCCCACTGAATCGCTACGGTCGCAAATGAAGTTTTGCGCAGTCGACGCTGGCTCACCATCGCTGACGCATGCTGCAAGTGCGAGGGGTGCCACTGCTGCCAATAATATCGGTCTCATCGGGGTTGCCTTTCTACATAAGGTAGCGCCTTAACGGTGACCGTTCCGCGAGCAATACCCGCCGTCCAGGACTCATATTCGAATCGCACCGCACGAATGCGGCGGGCGTTGCCCATCAGGTCGATGGCATCAGAACAATTTCCCGGAGTCAGCGCCAAAGGCACAAACATCCGCTGCCAATATCCATTGCCCAATTGCACCTCAGCGCGGCGGATACGGACGGTATTTCGTTCGGCGCACACCTTGACTTCGCGAAACAGGTCGTTGGTCCGCACATAAGCGGTATCACGGTCCGCTCGGTCGCGCACGTCAAGCCGCGCTATTTCCCGCCAATTGTCATAGGTACCGCCGGTACTGGCGGGTCGAATGCTGCGGACTTGAGGGTAGCGGAAGCTGCGCTCGCTTTGCGTGATGGTCCAGCAACCACCGTCATAGCTGCGTTGCGGACAAAGTTCCCACGATCCACCGCCCTGCAGCATCGCGCTGCGCGGGGTAAAGGGCAGGTCCAATATCGTCCGCGGACCGGTCACGGTAAACCGCGCCCCGCTATAGCCCTCATTGCTGTAAAAGGTGATTTCCTGAGCCTGTTGGGCGTAGGCGCCCACCGCCATTGCGCCGGCAAGGGCGATCATTATCCAATGTCTTCTCACGTCATGCTCCTCCTCTTCAAAATGCCTGCTTTCGTTCCCCGCGATACGCTTCAGCACGCTGGATTTCGTCGCTTTGCAGCACTCTGCTGCGCACGATGCCAAGTCGCACAAACTGGTCCATCATCAGGATGATCGGTGCGAACATTTCTTCGAGATCGCAGGCAAACTGACCCTGCAACACCACTCCTACCGGAACTTGCAGCCTGCCCCGCGCAACTTCGACCACCATTCCGCGTGCCATCAGCCGGTCGAGTATTCGCCCGACGGTCGCACGTGGCAACCCCGTGGTATCCGCGATGCGTCGCCGCGAAATGGTGCCGTTGGCTGCGTCGGTCAGCTTCAGATCCGTGGTGTCGGGGCCTAGCCGCCGCACCGTGCGAAATGTCCGCTGAACACTGGCGAGCGCAATTGTGTCGAACACCAGCAACTCAGAAGGGCGCAGCTTGTATAGATTCAGTTCTTTCAGCTGCATTTCGACCAGGCAATTTGCCGCTGCATATGCCGCCATACGCCAAACATCGGCGTGTCGGCTTTTGTCGAATTCCAGATAGGCAACCTGGGAAGGAATAAATGCCTCATCTTCCAGACGAATGCGTGAAGTAACGCAGTGTCAATTTCTATCCTAGGCTGTGAGCAGGTGGCCCGCAACCAGCCATTGGACGCCATGGCCCGTATTGAGCCTAACAATCGATTGCCAATAAAAAAGGGGCCGCCGCAGCGACCCCTTTCCTCTCCTCACCTTTGCGGTGTTGTAACTAGTCCTTCAAAAATGCCGGAATATGGTCGGGGTCACCGCCGCCATTTCCGCCATTGTCTCCACCCTCTGAGCGTTCACGGCGCGGGCCGCGGTCGCCGCGGTCACGGCGTGGGCCGCGATCGCCGCGGTCGCCACGGTCGCGTCCACCACCTTCGCGACGCGGACCACGATCACCGCGCTCACTCTTTTCGCGCGGCGGGCGGGTGTCTTCGAGTTCCTCGCCGGTTTCCTGATCGACGACACGCATCGACAGGCGAACCTTGCCGCGCGGGTCGATTTCGAGGACCTTGACCTTTACGTCCATGCCTTCCGAAACAACGTCGGTTGGCTTTTCCACGCGCTCATTCTTCATTTCGCTGACGTGGACGAGGCCGTCCTTGCCGCCCATGAAGTTCACGAAAGCACCGAAATCGACGATGTTGACGACCTTGCCGTCGTAGATTTTGCCGACTTCCGCTTCCTCGACGATACCGGCAATCCACTTGCGTGCGGCTTCGATCTGCGAAAGGTCGCTCGACGAAATCTTGATCAGGCCTTCATCATCGATGTCGACCTTGGCGCCGGTTGTCGCGACGATTTCGCGAATGACCTTGCCGCCGGTGCCGATGATGTCGCGAATCTTCGCCTTGTCGATCTGCATCGTTTCGATCCGCGGGGCGTGGGCCGACAGTTCGCTACGGACTTCGCCCAATGCCTTGGCCATTTCGCCCAGGATGTGCGCGCGGCCTTCCTTGGCCTGCGTCAGCGCGGCCTCGAAGATTTCGCGGGTGATACCGGCAATCTTGATGTCCATCTGCATCGTGGTGATGCCTTCGGACGTACCAGCCACCTTGAAATCCATGTCGCCGAGATGGTCTTCGTCGCCCAATATGTCGGACAGGATGGCGTAATCGTTGCCCCCCTTATCATTAGACTCCAGGATCAGGCCCATGGCGATACCCGAAACCGGCCGCTTGATGGGGACGCCGGCGTCCATCATCGCGAGGCTGCCCCCGCAGACCGATGCCATCGACGACGAGCCGTTGGACTCGGTGATGTCGCTGGTCAGGCGGATGGTGTAGGGGAATTCGTCCTTTGACGGCAGCACAGGGTGCAGCGCGCGCCAAGCGAGCTTGCCATGGCCAACTTCGCGGCGACCCGGGGCGCCGAAACGGCCGACTTCGCCGACCGAATAGGGCGGGAAGTTATAGTGCAGCATGAAATGCTCGTAATGCAGGCCGCCGAGGCCGTCGATCATCTGCTCTGCGTCCTTGGTGCCCAAGGTGCAGGTTGCGATGGTCTGGGTTTCGCCGCGGGTGAACAAGGCCGAGCCATGTGCGCGCGGCAGGAAATGCGTTTCCGAAACGATCGGGCGGATCTGTGTGGTGCTGCGACCGTCGATGCGGGTGCCGTCCTTCAGGATGGCGCCGCGCACGATCTCGGCCTCAAGCTTCTTCATCAGCTTGCCAGCGGCCATCTGGTCCTGCGGCGTGGCGTCGGCAAAGGCTTCCTTCGCCTTGGCGCGGGCGGTGTTGAGCGCGTCGCTGCGAGCCGACTTGTCGGTCAGCTTGTACGCCGCCGCAATATCCTTGCCGATCAGCTTCTTGAGCTTGTCCTTGGCGGCCGACAGGTCGGCCTGTTCGGCCATCTCCCAGGGATCCTTCGCTGCCTGTTCGGCCAGCTTCACGATTGCCTTGACGACTTCCTTGCATGCATCGTGCGCGAACAGGACGGCGCCGAGCATGACTTCCTCCGAAAGCTCATTTGCTTCGGATTCGACCATCATGACGGCGTCGTAGGTAGCCGCAACAACCAGGTCGAGATCGCCTTCGGCAACCTGCTCGTCGGTGGGGTTCAGGATATATTCGCCATTGAGATAACCCACGCGCGCCGCGCCGATGGGGCCCATGAAAGGCACGCCGCTGATGGTCAACGCAGCCGAAGCCGCGACCATCGCGAGAATGTCGGGCTCGTTATGACCGTCATAACTTAAAACTTGGGCTATAGCGTTAATTTCATTATAGAAACCCTCAGGAAACAACGGCCGAATAGGCCGGTCGATCAGGCGGCTGACCAACGTTTCCTTCTCGGTCGCACCACGTTCACGCTTGAAAAAGCCGCCGGGGATACGGCCAGCAGCGGAATATTTTTCCTGATAATGAACCGTCAGCGGGAAGAAATCCTGCCCCTCCTTTACCGACTTTGCAGCGGTTACCGCGCAAAGAACAACAGTTTCGCCGAGCGACGCCATGACCGCGCCATCCGCTTGACGGGCAACCTTGCCCGTTTCGAGTGTCAGGGTCTGTCCGCCCCACTCGATTGATACAGTTTTCGTGTTAAACATAGATTTTCCTTTGACTCAGCGCCGCCCTATTGCGGCGTGAGGCCTCTTCATTGCGGATTGCCGATCCACTGCGGGTGGGGCTAAACAGCGCCCCTATGGCAAACCGGCCTCATTGCCGGATCGCCCCATAAGCAAAAAGCGGCCCAATTTCGGGGCCGCTTTCGCAAAACTATTTACGAAGACCCAGCTTCGCGATGAGGGCGGCATAACGCTCGCCATCGATTTTCTTGAGATAGTCCAAGAGCGAACGACGCTTGTTGACCATCATGAGCAAACCACGACGCGAATGATTGTCCTTGTGGTGATCCTTGAAATGTTCGGTCAGGGTGTTGATGCGGTCGGTCAGGATCGCAACCTGCACCTCGGGAGAACCGGTATCGCCCTTTTCGCGGGCATGTTCCTTGATGACTTCGGCTTTGCGCTCAGCAGTAATAGACATAGTTTTCCTTCGAACATCGTGATTTAGAGATTAAAGCCACGAACGGTTCTCAATTCCCCGTCGATATTCTCCACCAGTGCGACGGGCCGCAAATCTGCGCCCCTTGCCCAATGTAGCCCATCTTTCATGGCAATCCCGGTCAAGACGCGACCCTGTCGGATCGCCCTTGCCTGTTCCGGGGAGAGATCGAGAGCCGGGATGTCGACCAGCCCTGCCTCCAGCGGCAAGATAATGTCTTGCGCGGCCCCTTGGCCGAATGCATTGAGTTTGTCCAGCGAAATCGCGTTTTCAAGGGTGAATGGGCCTGCGCGGGTGCGGCGGAGCATGGTTACGTGGCCGACCGTACCGAGGGCTTTTGCAATATCTCGCGCCAGCGACCGTATATAAGTGCCTTTGGACACGTCAGCAGACAGCGCAACACTGTCCAACTTCTCCGCGTCTCCGCGTCTCCGCGTGAGGATATTCTGTTCACGCGGAGACGCGGAGACGCGGAGGGAATGGATTGTCACCTGCCGCGCTTTCATTTCGACGTCTTCGCCCGCCCTTGCCCTGTCGTAAGCCCGCTTGCCGTCGATCATTACAGCCGAAAAGGCGGGGGGGATTTGCTCGATTGGGCCAACAAAACTTGGCATAATGGCTTCGATCTCAGCCAATGTAGGGCGATACTCGGATGTCGCTACGACCTGGCCTTCGGCATCCAACCCATCGGTTTCCGAGCCAAACGCGATGGCAAAATCATAGGCCTTCGACGCATCCAGCATTCGTCCGCACAGCTTGGATGCCTCGCCAACCGCTATCGGTAGCACTCCGCTCGCCAGCGGGTCGAGTGTGCCGCCGTGACCGACCTTGACCTTGCCAAAGCCGGCTTCGCGCAAATTGCGCTTTACCGCGGCGACCGCTTGCGTCGAGCCTAGCCCTTTTGGCTTGTCGAGAATGATCCAACCGTGCATGCCCCGCCTTTAGGGCTCGACGGCTTCAAGTCAATTTGAAGGCGCGACGATGTGCTTGGCAGCCGCCACTATAGCTTTGCGTTTTTTCAAACGTTCTTTGCGGGGCAGCGGTTTTTCCGATGTTACCAAGCTGGTCAACTGACATTTCTGGCCGCGGACAATCACTGCACTGAACTTGTCGAACTGTGACGAACCGCCCGTGTCAAAGCCGATTGCATTGGCAAAGTTGAGATCATGACATGGGCCGAGCAGTTCGGCATAATACCAGCGCCGTTGATGGTCTTCGAGCCATAGGCCGTCATTGCCATCGGCTTCAAAGTTGCGGATCGTGCCATGGTTGGGGAACACGATCCTCGCCTCAACGCCGAGTTCGGGCCAGACATGCAGCGTAGGCTTTTTGGCGTGGACAGGAGCAACCAGTGCGGCTGCGGCTAGGGTGAAGAGGATCGCATTTTTCATAATGGCATCAGGCTACGCCTGCCAAAATGAACCGGCAATGAAAGATCAGCGCCCCGCCCGCGCCTCGACAAAATGCTTGCGACACATTGCGACATAGCGGTCATTGCCGCCGATTTCGGTCTGCGCGCCGTCGATTACCGCCTTGCCCAACTCATCGACACGCAAATTCATTGTCGCCTTGCGCCCGCAATCGCAAACGCCCTTTAGTTCGACCAGACTGTCGGCAATGCCGAGCAGCGCTGCAGAACCGGGAAACAGCTCGCCCTGAAAATCGGTCCGAAGGCCATAGCAGACCACCGGAATACCCGCCTTGTCGGCCAATCTTGCACATTGCCAGACCTGTTCCCTGGACAAAAACTGCGCTTCGTCGATCAACACACAGGCCAGTGGCGTTTCCTGGTGCTGCCGGAGCACCGCAGCCTCAATATCGGTCAAAGCCTCGAACCGGCTGGCATCTCCTGCAAGCCCGATCCGCGAACTGATCGCGCCGAAGCCAGGCCGATCATCCAGTGCCGCCGTCCAAAGCATGACCTTCATCCCCCGCTCACCATAGTTGAACGCGGCCTGCAGCAAGGTGGAGGATTTGCCTGCGTTCATCGAGGCATAGTAGAAATAGAGCTTGGCCACCTATTCCCGGCCCAAATCCTGCGCGACCTTTGGATCGGCCAACAACCGTTCGATATGCGTCGCCTCATCAAAACTCTGGTCGGCCAAGAATTTCAGCTTCGCCGCATATTTCAGACGCACCCGAGCCGCAACTTCGCGTTGCAGGAAGGCGGTGTTGGTACGCAGCGCCTTCAGCACCGCCCCCTCATCCGCACCGAGAAGCGGTTTGATAAACACGGTCGCGTGGCGCAGATCGGGCGACATCCGCACTTCGGTGACACTGACGCTGTGGCTCGTCAGCACATCGTCATGCACCTCACCGCGGGCAAGCAATTCGGACAATATGTGCCGGAACTGCTCGCCCACGCGTAACAGGCGGACCGAGCGGCCTTCCGGCGATGTGTCATTATGGCGGGCCATACTGCCCCATCCTTTCACCGCGCGGACGCCACTCACAACGTCCGTTCACGCTCCTCGACTTCGAAGATTTCGAGCATGTCGCCTGCCTTCACATCGTTGGTATCGGCCAAGACCACACCGCATTCGAGGCCAGCCCGGACTTCGTCGACATTGTCCTTGAAGCGGCGCAGCGAGGCGATGGTGGTTTTGGAGACAATAACATCCTCGCGGGTAAGACGTGTGGACAGCCCCTTGCGGATATAGCCTTCGACCACGAGCAGACCAGCTGCCTTGTCGCGCTTGCCCGCGGAGAATACATCCTTGACCTCGGCGCGGCCGACGACGGTTTCGATGATTTCCGGTCCAAGCTCGCCGGCCATTTCCTTGGCGATGTCGGCGGTCAGGTGATAGATGACGTCGAAATATTTGAGCCGCACCTTGTCCCGCTTCGCCAGCGCCGCCGCCTTGCTGTTTGGACGCACGTTGAAGCCGATCAGCGGCGCATTCGACGCCGCCGCGAGCAGCATGTCGGATTCGGTAATCCCGCCCACGCCAGCCAGCAGCACCCGTACCTTGATCTCGTCGGTGGAGAGGTTGGTGAGCGCAGTAACGATCGCCTCGACCGAACCCTGCACATCGCCCTTGATGACCACTGGATATTCCTTGGCGCGCGTGGCCGAGAGATTGTCGAACAGGTTTTCGAGGTTCGGCGTCACCTGCGCGGTGCGGACCTTGGTCGACTGCTCCTTGCGGTACAATGCGACTTCGCGGGCGCGGGCTTCGTTTTCGACCACGGTCAAGACATCGCCAGCCGACGGCACGCCCGTGAGACCGAGCACCTCGACTGGGGTTGCGGGACCGGCTTGCGGGACCTGCTGGCCCTTGTCGTTGACCAATGCGCGGACCTTGCCGCTTTCCGAACCGACGACGAAGATATCGCCGCGCTTCAGCGTACCGCGTTTGACCAGGACCGTAGCCACCGCGCCACGGCCCTTGTCGAGCTGCGCCTCAACCACCACGGCTTCGGCCGCGCGGTCCGGATTGGCTTTCAATTCCATCAGTTCGGCCTGCAGGGCGAGCTTGTCGAGCAGATCGTCGAGGCCTGTCTTTTTCAGGGCCGACACTTCGACATCCTGGACGTCGCCGCCCATTTTTTCGACGATCACTTCATGTTCGAGCAGGCGTTCCCGCACCCGCTGCGGATTTGCGCCTTCCTTGTCAATCTTGTTGATGGCAACGATCATCGGCACATTGGCGGCCTTGGCATGTTTGATCGCCTCAATCGTCTGCGGCATCAGACCATCGTCGGCAGCCACCACAAGGATGACAATATCGGTTACCGATGCGCCGCGCTGGCGCATTTGCGTAAAGGCTTCGTGGCCCGGGGTGTCGAGGAAGGTGATGAGCGAACCATCCTTTGTCTTCACCTGATAGGCACCGATATGCTGGGTAATTCCACCCGCTTCGCCAGAGGCGACATTGGCACCGCGCAACGCGTCGAGCAGCGAGGTTTTGCCATGATCGACATGGCCCATGACGGTGACGACCGGCGGACGACTTTTTAGCGTTTCGGGCGCATCGACATCTTCTTCGTGCACGATATCGACATCGGCATCGGATACGCGCGTGATATTGTGGCCGAATTCCTCAACCAGCAGCTCTGCTGTATCGGCGTCGATCGTCTCGTTAATCGTGACCGGCATGCCCATTTTGAACAGCGCCTTGACCAGATCACTGCCCTTTTCGGCCATACGGTTGGCAAGTTCCTGGACGGTAATCACCTCAGGCACCGTTACATCGCGGGCCTGTTTGGGCTGCGCCTGACGGTTACCACCGCCATGCAGGCGCTTTTCCTTTTCCCGCGCACGTTTCAGCGCAGCGAGCGAACGCGCGCGCGCGCCTTCATCGTCGTCTAGAGCGCGCGTGACAGTCAGCTTGCCCGACTGGCGGCGATCGTTGGTACGGTCACGTGTCGGGCGGTGTGGGGCTTTCTTCTCTTCGCGTTCACGTTCGCGCTCAACCGGCGCGGCAGCAGGTGCCACTGCGGCGGGTGCAGCAGGCTGCGGACGACGGGGCGGCTCAACCGGCGTGAAGCGACGCGGCGGCGGTGTCGCGCCATCGTCATTGCGCTCTTCGGCTTCTGGCTCATGCCGCACAACCGCCGGGGCAGCTTCCTCAGCCTTGCGATTGTCCTCAGCGCGGCGCTTTTCGTCTTCGGCAGCACGGGCGCGAGCCTCATCTTCGCGGCGACGCGTGTCTTCCAGCATCGCGAGGCGGGCTTCTTCGGCTTCGCGGAGCAGTTTCGCCTGACGCTCCTGCCGGGTAAGCATATCGTCAGCTACCGGCTTCGGTTTGGGCGCAGCGACCGGAGCAGCCGGTGGCGGGGGCGGAGGTGGTGGCGCAACTTCCGGCTCGGGAGCAAAGCCTGGCTTGCCGACGAGTTTCTTGCGCTTCACCTCAACCACCACCTTGTTGGTGCGGCCATGGCTGACGGTCTGCTTCACTTCCCCCGCCTCGACCGAGCGGCTCATGTTGAGCGGCTTGCGCGTCAATGTCGGCTTATTGTTGGTATCATCACTCATCGAAACAGAACCGTCCTTACTCAATCAATTGCGGGGATGTCGGTATCAGTACCCCGCCTTTCCGCAGCCGAAGCAGCGGAATCGTGGGGCGCATTACTGCATCCTTTGAAATTTAGCCAGCGTCCAAGATGGTGCATCACCCTGTCGGCCGCTTTTTGGTCGATCAGCGCGACATGTACGGCATTTTGCCGTCCCAGAGCTGCTGATAATGCATCGCGGTCGACGGGAAGTTTAATACCTCCCTCGCCGCTGCCTTCCTTGTCTTCTCCCACGCGCCAGGCCTGATCGCGTTTACCACTCCCGTCGGCACTGGCATCCGAAGCGTGGAGAAGAAGTTTGACTTGGCCGCTGCGAGAGGCAGCGTCGATTTTCTCCGCACCCAAGATAAGGTGGCCGGCCCTTGCTTCCAAGCCCAGCCGGTCGAGAAACGCCTTTTCGAGTCCGCGTTCGATGCGACCGGCAAGGTCATCGATCAGTTCGACCCGGTCGGTCTTGAATGCCCGACGGAGCAAACCCGCCAACTTGCCCTTTGCCTGCGCTTTTGCGAGCTCATCGGATGTTACACCGATCCATGCGCCGCGGCCCGGGGCCTTGGCAAACAGATCTGGTGCGACGCTGCCGTCCGGGCCGAGCGCAAGCCGGATGAGCTGGGCGCGGGTCCCGTGCTCACCTGACAATATGCACTTCCTTATGGGAGTGTGTGGAGTCTCATTGGGAGGTTTCCGCGGCAACGGCGTCCTCCTCTTCAAACCAATGGGCACGGGCAGCCATGATAATCTCGTTGCCCTGCTCTTCGGACAAACCATAGACCGCCAATATCCCCGCCTTTTCGTCGCTGCGATTGCGGCGCGCTTCGCGGTCGCTGCGCTCGTTGCGACGTGGTTCACGCGCCTTCTGGATCAGCTCGTCGGTGGCAAGGTCGGCAAGATCGTCGAGCGTCTTGATACCCGCCTTACCGAGCGTAACCAGCATCGCTTCGGTCAGCACCGGCAGTTCGGCCAACGCATCCTCAACGCCTAGTTCGCGGCGTTCGGCGCGGTTGGCTTCCTCACGGCGCTCCAGCGCTTCCTGCGCACGGCTCTGCAATTCGGCGGCAAGGTCGTCGTCGAAGCCTTCGATTGTCGCGATTTCTGCCGGATCGACATAGGCGACTTCTTCGAGTTCGCTGAAGCCTTCCGCCACCAGCAACTGCGCCAGCGTTTCGTCGACGTCGAGTTCCTGCTGGAACATTTCCGAACGCTCGACAAATTCCTTCTGCCGCTTCTCGCTCGATTCAGCTTCAGTCATGATATCGATGCCGCGACCGGTCAGCTGGGATGCCAGACGGACATTCTGTCCGCGACGGCCGATGGCAAGGCTCAACTGATCGTCGGGAACGACAACCTCGATGCGACCTTCTTCCTCGTCGATAACCACACGGCTGACCGTTGCAGGCTGCAGTGCGTTGACAATGAAGGTCGCGGTGTCTTCGGACCAGGGGATGATGTCGATCTTTTCGCCCTGCATTTCCTGCACGACCGCCTGAACGCGACTGCCCTTCATGCCGACGCATGCGCCAACGGGGTCGATCGAACTGTCATAGCTGATGACGCCGATCTTGGCGCGGCTGCCCGGGTCGCGCGCGGCGGCCTTGATTTCAATGACGCCATCGTAAATTTCCGGAACTTCCTGCGCGAAGAGTTTCTTCATGAAATCGGGATGCGCACGGCTGAGCAGAATCTGCGGCCCGCGATTTTCGCGCTGCACCTTCATGATGAGTGCACGGACGCGGTCGCCATTGCGGACGACTTCGCGCGGGATTTGCTGGTCGCGGCGGATAACGCCTTCAGCGCGGCCCAGATCGACAACGACATGGCCGAATTCGACCGATTTCACGACGCCGGTGATGATTTCGCCAGCGCGTTCCTTGAATTCCTCATATTGCCGCTCGCGCTCTGCATCGCGAACCTTCTGGAAGATCACCTGCTTCGCCGACTGTGCGTCGATACGGCCCAAATCGACGGGAGGCAGCGGATCGACGATAAAGTCCCCGATGGCGGCACCTTTTTGCAACTTTTCGGCCTGCTTCAGATCGACCTGCTTGAAATAATCCTCGACCTCTTCGACGACCTCGACAACGCGCCACAGACGAAGGTCCCCGGTCTGTGTGTCGAGCTTCGCACGAATATCATTCTCCGCCCCGTAACGGGCACGGGCGGCGCGCTGGATGGCTTCTTCGAGCGCTTCGACGACAATCGCCTTGTCGATCATCTTTTCGGATGCGACCGCGTTCGCAATTGCGAGCAATTCGGCCTTGTTGGCGGAAATGGAGGTGGCCATTTTCAGTCTTCCTGTTGGTCTTCGGTAAGGGTTTCGTTTTCGATTTCTTCCGCACCGTCGATGTTGATGGGCGCAGTCGACGCAATCAAGCGGTCTGTCAAGAGCAGCTTGGCACTGCCGAGATTTGAAAATGCGAAGGTCAGTCGGCCCGACTTGCGGTCATCGACAAGGATCGTTTCGCCATCGACACCGACGATGTCTCCACGAATGTTCCTGCGACCGTCCATTGGTTCGGCCAGTTCGACCTTCACCTCATGTCCGGCCCAGTCCGCGAAATCGGCAAGGCGAGTCAGCGGACGGTCGATGCCGGGCGAGCTGACTTCCAGACGGTATGCTTCCTCAATGGGGTCCAGTTCGTCGAACAGGTCCGAAATACGGTGCGACAGTGCGGCACAATCGTCGATATTGAGCTGTCTTGTGTCGGGGCGCTCGGCCATCACCTGCAATGTCGGCTCGTCACTACCCTGCCCGCCGGTCGCAAACCATGCGACGCGCACCAGCGCAAAGCCCAACTTTTCGGCTTCAGGTGCAATCAGCGCGGTCAATTTGTCGAGATCGGGCAATGTCGTCTTTCATATGTCAACTGCAAAACCCTTCGCGCCGGCCCCTCGGCGCCAGCCCTTCCAAAGGTTTCACAATGTAAGGATGACTGCGGTATAGGCTCGGGACGACAATTATGCAAGTGGTCTTGCCGTTGGAACAAGCATTCCCCAATTTGTGTTCACGAAAACAGAGGAGCCTCCCCCGAATGAAAACCCAATATTTGCTGATGACCGCGTCCCTTATCGCTGCCGCATGCAGCCCTGTGGCTAGCGATGCCGCACCTGCGTCCGCGGGCGACAAGCCTTTCGACGTCACCGTCGTTGCCGATTTCGACGAACCTTGGGCCATGACCTTCATTCCCGGTACGCCCTATGCGCTGATTACAGAAAAAAAGGGCGTGCTGAAATTATGGGAAGATGGCGGTGCGGTCGTAGACGTCACCGGCGTTCCCCAAGTCGCATATGGCGGTCAGGGCGGGCTCGGCGATGTCATCCTCCACCCGGATTTTGCTAACAACGGCTTTGTCTATCTCAGCTACGCCGAAGCGGGCGAAGGCGGTTATGGTGCCGCAGTTGCGCGCGCGAAGCTGGACCAAAGCAAGTCTACACCGGCCCTCACCGACCTTCAGGTCATCTGGCGTCAGGAACCGAAAGTGTCGGGTCAGGGC
>JACVCM010000159.1 GCA_016742125.1 Sphingomonadaceae bacterium
GTCCAATATGCGATCGGCCAGAAAACCAGTGTCGAGCTCGGCAGCAAGCTGGTCGCAGAAAGCGGCGCCATGACGTTGCGTTGGATGCCGCCACGATCGGCAGCGACGATGGATTACCGGCAGGACAGGCTGAACATCGCCTATGACGATGACATGATCATCACCCGTATCAATTGCGGCTAGTCCAGAAGCTTCCTGACCAGTGCCAGATTGACCGGCGCATTTTCGGCCATAGCCAGAGCGTTGGCGTTGCGCGCAAATGCCTCGATCGCGGCATAGCTTCGCTCAATCCGGCGCTTCACATAGCTTAATGCATCGACGCCGATGGCCGCGCCCCGGTCGGCAAGCTGTTTTTGCAGGAGCTGTTCGACCATTTCATCATCGGGTGCCGAAATCTCGAGCAACAACGCAGCACCCAGACGCGAGCGCAGATCGGGTAGATCGATGTTCCAGTCCACGGGACGCCAACGCGAAATGAGCAAAAGCGGCGTACCGCGCTCTTGTGCCCGGTTCCAGGCGTTGAACAGGATTTCTGCCCCGCTTTTGTCCGCATCGTCGATGACGGTGCCGGTCTGAGCCGCGAAATAGCGCGCCATAAGACTTTTGCCCGATCGAGCCGGTCCGACCAATATGGCACAGCGCCCCGGCCATGATCCGGCATTGCCGAGTCCGGCAAAGGCGGTGGCGTTTGCATCGGTAATGATCAGGCTGGACGATCCGCCACCGCGCAATTCGTCCAGGGGCAAGGCAATCTGGCGCATGGTCTAGCGGAAAATGGTCACTGCCGTGGCGGCTGCACAGGTGGGGTGGGTGGCGGGTTTGGCTGACCGTTCTCGGGGACAATCGAGCGAACCACGTCGTCCAGCGATGGCGTATCCGGCGGGTCCAGTTGAGGATCCGCCGCGCCTTCCACCGGCGTTTCTTCCTGTTCGGTCTCAAGTTCCTCTTGTTCGACGATGTCTTCTTCAAGCACGAGCGAGGCGTCGGCTCGCAAGCGGCCAGCGGCCAGGGCGGTCTGGAAAAGCTGGTCCATCCGCACCACGGCCTGATCCATCATGGCAGGAATCCCCGCGCTACTTCCGGTCCGCAGCGTGAACGACCCGAGAAATTTATTGTCCGGACCGTAGCGCGCCGAAAATCGTCCGATGACCGGACCACCCGGCCACTGCCGTTCGATCCGGGCAATGGGAATGATAACATCGGCCGCACCAAATTGGTCGAGAATTGTGCGCCACCAGATCCGGCTGCGCCGGTCGATCTGTCCTGCATTCAGCAACAGCGACTCACCCCCGGCACCGCTGGGCCGAACATAATCGATAGTGCTGTCGGCGGTGCGATATTTTGCCCAGCTGCGCTGCCACGAGGTGCGCTGCTCGAACAATGTCGGCGCGCCTGCGCTTTGGGTAATCGGCAAAAGCAGCAACGGTGCGGAGCGGCGCTGGACACCGCTTACGCCGAGCAACTGCCCGGCCCTCGCCCGGTCGAACAACACCCCCAGCTTGGCAACATAGCGGCGGGGGCCGATTTGTTCTTCCTGCACCACAATTGCCGAAACAATGCCATCGAGCGTTGAGTCGGACAGAGTCGACCCGGCGCTGCCATGTGTCTTGCGCCACAAGGCCGCCCAGGCCAGGCGTTGTGCCTCTTCCCACCCTTTTTGGCGGGCTTCGAACGCGTTTTTTCCCGTGACGTTGACCGAAACCCCGGTAACTTCGAAATCCCCGGTACTGGCAATGGGCGCAATACCGCGCTTAGGACCTTCGATCTGCGCCACGACAATCCCACCGCCGATCAACGCCAACGGCAGGCCAAAAGCCGTCACCCGAAACCATTTCCCGCCCGATTTTGTCATTGCGGCAACCTTTAGGCGACATAGGCGTGGAATTCCAAGCCTGTTCTCGCTAACGGCGACGAATGGATGCAAAAGACACCGCAACAGAGCCTTACACCTATGCCAAGGCAGGTGTTTCGATCGAAACCGGCAACGCGCTGGTGCGCGCGATTGCTCCGCTGGCAAAGGCTACCCGGCGAGCCGGTGCCGATGCCGATCTCGGTGGTTTTGGCGGGTTTTTCGATCTGAAAGCAGCCGGGTTCAGTGACCCGCTGCTTGTGGCAGCCAATGACGGCGTGGGCACCAAGCTAAAGCTCGCCATCGAATCGGGGAAGCATGACGGGGTGGGAATCGATCTTGTGGCGATGTGCGCCAACGATTTGATCGTGCAAGGCGCCGAGCCGCTGTTCTTCCTCGATTATTATGCCACCGGCAAACTCGACAACGATGTCGCTACGGCTGTTGTGGCAAGCATCGCAGAGGGATGCAAACTCGCAGGATGCGCCCTGATCGGTGGCGAGACCGCGGAAATGCCAGGCATGTATTCAGACGGCGACTATGATCTCGCCGGTTTCTGCGTCGGCGCTGTCGAGCGTGACCAGGTCCTGACGGCCGACAAGGTGGCTGAGGGAGATGTCCTGCTTGGTCTGGCCTCGTCCGGGGTACACAGCAATGGGTTCTCATTGGTGCGGCGTCTGGCAGCGGATAAGGGCTGGAAACTCGACCGCCCAGCCCTGTTCGACCAGAATGTAATCCTCATCGACGCTCTAATGGCCCCGACGCGGATTTACGTGAAATCACTGCTGCCTTTGGTGCGGCAGGGCAAAATCCACGCGATGGCGCATATCACTGGCGGCGGCTTGCTCGAGAATATCCCGCGTGTGTTGCCTGAGGGCCTGCATGCGCATGTGGACGCCGATGCCTGGGAGCAGCCGCGCTTGATGGCTTTCCTGCAAGCGCAAGGGAATATCGAGCCCGAAGAAATGGCGCGAACGTTCAATTGCGGGGTCGGCATGGCGGTTGACGTTGCCGGACAGCGTGTTGATTGGGGGGAGACTGCGCGTGTGGCGGCGGCGGGACAAGGGATGCAGATTTGGCAAATCCAAAGTGGCGCGGAGGGCGGCACGGTGTCGAGCGAGCAGGGAGCGTGGGG
>JACVCM010000057.1 GCA_016742125.1 Sphingomonadaceae bacterium
TGTGATCGGAGTGGCGTATAGGAACGAGGTGAGGCTGAGCCCTGGAGGGAGGGGGAGGTGCACGCTTATCTTTTTGTTCAGGCAGAAGCCGACAAACGATTTCATGCCTGCTCTCGGGGGGTCGGAGATTTGAATAGGGGACGGCCCCGGGGGCTCTATGCTTATTCCTGGAAGCTGTGTTTCATGCCCGCCACTCCTGTGTTGTCGAACGGCGGCACCGGGCGCGGCTTGCCCATTTCCTGCTATCTCAACTCGGTCGACGACAGCCTGGAAGGCATCGTCAACACCTGGAACGAGAATGTCTGGCTGGCCAGTCGCGGCGGCGGCATCGGCACCTATTGGGGCAGCGTGCGCGGCATTGGCGAACCGGTCGGCCTTAATGGCAAGACCAGCGGCATCATTCCCTTCGTACGCGTGATGGACAGCCTCACGCTCGCGATTTCGCAAGGTTCGCTGCGTCGTGGCTCGGCCGCCTGCTATCTCGACGTCTCGCACCCCGAGATTGAGGAGTTCCTCGAAATCCGCAAACCGTCCGGCGATTTCAACCGCAAGGCGCTGAACCTGCACCATGGCGTATTGCTCAGCGACGAATTCATGGAAGCCGTCCGCGACGGCGCGGAGTTCAACCTCAGATCGCCCAAGACCGGCGAGGTGCGTGGCAGCGTCGATGCACGCTCGCTGTTCCAGAAGCTGGTCGAAACCCGGCTGGCGACGGGTGAGCCCTATATCATCTTTTCCGACACGGTGAACAATGCGATGCCAAAGCATCACCGCGATCTGGGCCTGAAAGTGTCGACGTCGAACCTGTGTTCGGAAATCACCTTGCCCACGGGTCGCGATCACCTGGGTGGGGACCGCACGGCCGTATGTTGTCTCAGCTCGCTCAATCTCGAAAAATGGGATGAGTGGAGCGTCGACAAGGCATTTATCGAGGATGTCATGCGCATGCTCGACAATGTCTTGCAGGACTTCATCGACCGTGCCCCCGACGAAATGGCGCGCGCCAAGTATAGCGCAGCGCGCGAACGCAGCGTCGGCCTTGGCGTCATGGGCTTCCACAGCTTCCTACAATCGCGCGGCGTGGGCTTCGAAAGCGCGCTCGCCAAATCGTGGAACATGAAGTTCTTCAAACATATCCGCGCGCAGGTGGACGAGGCATCGATGATGCTCGCCAACGAACGCGGTGCCTGCCCCGATGCCGAGGAAATGGGCGTGATGGAGCGCTTCTCCTGCAAGATGGCGATCGCACCGACCGCGTCGATCTCGATCATCTGCGGCGGCACCAGCGCCTGTATCGAGCCGATTCCGGCGAACATCTACACGCACAAGACGCTGTCGGGCAGCTTCATCGTGAAGAACCCCTATCTGGAAAAACTGCTGCAGGAAAAGGCGAAGGATTCGACCAACGTCTGGAACAGCATCCTTGAAAAGGGCGGCAGCGTGCAGCATCTCGATTTCCTCAGCCATGAGGAAAAGGACACGTTCAAAACGAGCTTCGAGATCGACCAGCGCTGGCTGATCGAACTCGCCGCCGACCGCACGCCCTATATCGACCAGGCGACGTCGCTGAACCTGTTCATCCCCGCGGACGTGGAGAAATGGGACCTGCTGATGCTCCACTTCCGCGCCTGGGAGCTTGGCGTGAAGTCGCTCTACTACCTGCGCTCGAAGTCGATCCAGCGCGCCGGTTTTGCAGGCGGCGTCGAGGCGGACAACACCGCCGAAGCGCCGGTGATCGAGCTTGCCGCGACGACAGACTATGACGAGTGTCTGGCGTGTCAGTGAGCACCCCCCTCTCCCCTTGCGGGAGAGGGTAGGGAGAGGGGGCGGGCCGCGTCTGCGGCGCAATATTTGAAGAAGCACCCTCTCTGCTGCGACTAGGCAGCAAGCTGCCAAGTCTCGCTCCTCTCCCGTGAAGGGAGAGGGGGTTAAGGAAACAAAGACCGAGGAAACGAAGATGCCATTGTTAGAAGCCCGCAAATCCTACAAGCCCTTCGAATATCCCTGGGCCTATGATTTCTGGAAACGGCAGCAGCAGATCCACTGGCTGCCCGAGGAAGTGCCGCTGGGGGAGGATTGCCGCGACTGGGCGCAGAAGATCAGCGAGCATGAGCGCAACCTTTTGACGCAAATCTTCCGCTTCTTCACGCAGGCCGATGTCGAGGTGCAGGATTGCTATCACGACAAATATGGCCGCGTGTTCAAGCCCACCGAAATCAAGATGATGCTGACCGCGTTTTCGAACATGGAAACCGTGCACATCGCGGCATACTCGCATTTGCTCGACACCATCGGCATGCCGGAGACCGAATATTCGGCCTTCCTCGACTATCAGGAAATGGCCGACAAGTGCAGCTATATGCACCAGTTCGGCGTCGACAGCGACGAGGATATCGCCCGCACGCTCGCCATGTTCGGCGGCTTTACCGAAGGCGTGCAGCTGTTCGCGAGCTTCGCCATGCTGATGAACTTCCCGCGCTTCAACAAGATGAAGGGCATGGGGCAGATTGTCAGCTGGTCGGTGCGCGACGAGAGCCTGCATTGCGAAGGCATCACCCGGCTGTTCCACGCCTTCGTCAAGGAACGCGACTGCCTGACCAAGTCGGTCAAGGAAGACATTATCGACACCTGCCAGAAGGTCGTGCGGCTGGAAGACAGCTTCATCGACCTCGCCTTCGAAATGGGCCCGGTGCCGGGGATGACCGCAAAGGAAATCAAGCGCTACATCCGCTACATCGCCGACTGGCGGCTCGGGCAACTGGGCCTGCCCGCCATCTATATGGTCGAGGACCACCCCCTCCCCTGGCTCGCGCCGCTCCTCAACGGCGTCGAGCACGCCAACTTCTTCGAAACCCGCGCGACGGAATACGCCAAGGCCGCGACCAGGGGCAATTGGGGCGAGGTCTGGGAAAGCTTCGACCGGCGGAAGAAGAAGGTGGCGAATGACGGCGCCGCCGATACCGGAGCCGATGAGGCGGATATGTTCGAACAGGCGGGGGTTGCGGCGGAGTAGTTTGATGAAAGCTGTTTGTTTCTTCACAAACAAAGGTGGCGTTGGCAAAACAACCCTACTTTGCAATCTTGCTGGCTACTTGGCCAAAGAAAAAGGGTTAAGGATTGCAGTTGTTGACGCTGATCCGCAAGCAAATGCTACTCAATATATGTTTGAAGATGAATTCATTGAGGATGTATATGACCTTGAAAGCGCCGAAACAATTTATGACTACGTTCGACCCGTAACCCAAGGCAAAGGTTTTCAACAAAACTTACATTTACAGCGGTCAGAATCATTCAAAGTTGACGTGGTGTTAGGAGACCCACGCCTAGCCCTCGTTGAAGATTTTCTAGCAGCTGATTGGGGTGCCTCCGGGGTTAGGTCTCTTAGGTCGACATATGTTTTTCGTCAGATGTTGACGCATTTAAGTAATTACGATTATGTTTTTTTTGATATGGGGCCATCTCTTGGCTCAATTAATAGAGCCGCACTAATTGCTAGTGACTACTTTGTCATACCAATCTCGATAGATATTTTTAGTGTTAGAGCAGTCACCAATATCTCGGAATGGTTGTCGAAATGGGTTAAGTTATTGCAACAAAAACTTGAGTTCGTGGATGATCCCGAGGATCTTGAGGTTGATGATATTGACTTGAGACTTAGGCTACTTGGTCACGTTAATCAGCAATATACAGCAAAGCGGAATTCGAAAGGCGAGCGGAGAGCGGTCAGAGCCTATGAAAAGATTATGGCCGATATTCCGAAGACGATTGCCAAAAGCAATCTCATGCAAGCCAAACCGTCACCAGAATCTGGATACAAACTCGGCGAAATACCAAATTTGCATAGTCTAATTCCGATGTCTCAGTTTAGCCATAAGCCCATTTTTGCCCTAAAGGCGACCGACGGTGTGGTCGGTGCGCACTTTGCTAAAGTCGCAGAGTCTAAGGAGATTTTTCAAGCAATTGCGGACCGTTTTATAGAAAACATCAACGACTTGTCGTGATCGCCTGGCCGGAAAAATTATTGCATGACGTAGCACGGCGACGATGCGTCGCATTTTTGGGTGCTGGCGTATCGAGGCGTTCTTTAGCCGCAGATGGACGTCGCCCACCGCTCTGGAAAGGCTTTCTCGAACTTGCTTTAGACAGATGCGACGGAAACAAAGCAGAGATAAGGCGGCAGATTAAAGGAAGCGATTTCCTCAGCGCCTGCCAATTAATAAAAAATCGCTTGGGCAACCATGCATGGAACGATCTTCTAGAAGAAGTTTTTGTTCAGCCTAACTATCAACCAGATGCCATTCATCAGTCGATCTTCGATCTTGACTTACCGGTTGTAGCCACAACAAACATTGACACGATATATGATCGATTTCTAAATGCAAATTACGGGGGAGCGGTAGTTGTCAAACCGTATCACGACTCGGCAATTGGTAGATATGTAAAGGCGGACGCTAATACTAGATTAGTTATAAAAGTTCATGGTTCATGTGATAATCTGGAACATACAGTATTTACGCGACAAGAGTATGCAAATGCGAGAGCACGCTATGCAAATTTTTATGAGCTATTGACGTCGTTGGTTACAACTCAAACGTTTATGTTTGTTGGTTACAGCTTAGCTGATCCAGACATCAATCTTATTTTAGAAGAAAATTCAAGACGATTTATATCCCCGCGACCTCACTATTTGCTGACTAGTGATAAGGTTAGCCCCGATATGGTACAGCTTTTTGAGAATAACTACTCTATAAAAGTTCTGTCTTATAGTCCGGCCCGAGATCACGAAGATTTGGTCATTTCAATGCAAAATTTGGCTGACTTAACGACTTCAGCTCGATCGGAGATGGCACGTAGCTTATTGTGGTAGGAAAACTTCGAGAAATTCCGGGGTGAATCCCGGGGACGCAATACTTAATTCAAGTCAGGTCCCACAACGAATTCCGGGGACACAATACTAATTAGTGCCCGCCAAAGGTGCAAGATGCAGAGGCGCCAAGGTTCGACACCTCCAAAACCGTCCGCCCTGAGCTTGTCGAAGGGTTGCTAGTCCTAAATACGGGCAAGGCGCGAAGATCGTGTCCCCCGACAGCCTCGCTCCTGATCAAAACCCCCTCTCTCCTTTAGGGGCGTTTGGCCGTTTCGGGTCGAACATGCCCCCGACATGTTCTTTGGAATGCTGGGAGCATTCCAAACCCGAAACAGCCAAACGGCGCAAGACTTGGCGGCTTGCTGCCTTAGTCGCAGCAGAGAGGGGCTGGACGGTGAGGGTTGTGCGCAACCGCCCCCTCTCAACTTCGCCTAAGCTGCGAAGCAGCCAAGGGAATTACGGTGCCAGTTTACTAAATGCACCAATTAGCCACCGCCTCTAGTGGGGAAGACGATAGCTCACCCCTCGCCCACATTGATCCGCATCTTTTCCTTGTGCTCCGGCGTATGCGTGCCGAGATGCCGGTTGCAGCCAATATGACATAGCCGCAGATTTTCCAGCGCCCAGCCGCCCTGTTGCGAACGCGGCTTCAGATGCTCGATCGTACGATATTTGCCGATGTTGGGCAGGCCGTCGAAGCGCATAGCATGCCCGCATCGCCAGCAATTGTCGCCATCTCTTGCGCGCAATTTCTTGACCAGCTTCTTCTTGTCGATGGCGCGCATCCACCACGGTTGCGGCCAGAATTTGCTTTTCTTCGCCTGAGCCATCGCAGCACTATGCGGCACGTGCCCTCAACAATTTCCTAACCACCCCATGCGATCATCCTCGCATGGCGCGCGACTCGTTCTTCAAAACCGCTGCCCCGCTGGCCGGGCTGACTTTCCTTGCGGTCTATAATTATCCGGTCAAAACCGATGGGCAAAACGCCGAAATACGGGCGACGGAACAGTCGGTCTATTACCGTTACTGCTCCGATGCACGCGAAGCGGGTGCTGCACCGCTGCGCAAGGGCCAACCGGGCTATGCCCCGCATCTCGACCGCGACGGCGATGGCATCGCCTGCGAACCTTATATTGGCGGTTAGGCTTACTCGACATCCATCAACTGGCTGGGGAAGGCCGCAACGCACCCCTGCGCCTCCGCCCAATCGGCTGTAATCCATTTCCCGTAATCCTCCGGATGCAATATCACCGGCATTGCCTTGGGGTGCAGCGGCGCGACCAGCGGATTGGGCTCGCAGGTCAGGAAGGCAAAGACCTTTTCGGCCTTTGGCGTTTGGTCCTCGCCATCGAGGTCAAGCCCGCCCTGCTCCGGCTTCTGTTTCGGCCCGCCCTTGTCCGCCGCCCAGCGCCACACGCCCGCAAAGGCCGCGACCGGCTGTTCCTTTATGGAGAACCAATGCTCCTCCCGCCCTGCACCAATCTTCGGCTCGGCAAAGCGGGTGAAGGGGACGAGGCAGCGTTGCTCCGGCTTTGCCAGCATCGAACGCCAGAACGGACTGGCCAGGTTGCGCACATTGGTGACATGCTTCGTCACCGTCGTTCCGGGCCGCTTTCCGGGCAGCGACAGCGGCACGCCCCATGTCATCATATCGACGAAGGCGCCGCCCGCGTCCGCCGTCTGCCGCACCACCGCCGCCTCGCGCCGGGGCCAGACGTCTTCGTCAAGCTGGGTTGAAGGCGGCGCGATCCTGGGCGGCAGGCTCCACGCAATATATTCGCGCCATGTCTGCAACAGCGCCTGTGCATCGGGGTTGTTCGCGTAATGATTGCACATCGCACATCAATGCGCCGCCAGGGTCAGGGGGTCAACACCATCCGCACCCCGCAAGAACGCCCGAAGCTTCCCCCCGTCGGCGGCGACAGGTCGGGCCTGAACCCGCCTCTTCCCATATTCCCGCCAGAAACCGCAAGCCACCCGCCGCAATAACCCGCGCAAACATAATGGCTTACCAGCCATCTGCACCTCCTGCTTTCCTACAAATAACCATATGGATTATAATGCGGTTTTTTGGAGGAAAGAGATATGGACACCACCCCGACCGACCGCCCCTCAGCACTGCGTAACGATATCGACATGTTGCTGCCCGCTGCCGCTTATCTGCGTTACGACACGCGCCGCGATGGCTGGAGTGCGGGGCGGCAGGTGGCTTGTCTTTCGCACCTGGCCGATCATGGCATTGCCGAAGATGCGGTGCGCAGTGTCGGCATGTCGACGGGCGGCGCATACGCATTCCGGCGGCGCACGCGCGGTTATGTCTTCGATCTGGGCTGGGAAGCGGCGCTGCTGATCGCGCGGCGTATCGTTGCCGACCAGTTGATGACCGCGGTGATCCGCGGTGAGCAGGCATGCTGGGTCCGCGAGGAAGGCAAGACCACCTACACCCGTCAAAATCCCAGATTATCGCTCACGCTGCTCGACCGGGTGAACGGGGTCGAATCGCTGGGCGAGGTGCTGGCGGTGGTGGCCCGGTTCGACTGGTTCCTCCGCCTGCTGGAGGACGGCGTGAGTGCCGAGGAAATGTGGACGCTGTTCTTCGACGGCGCGCTGCCCCGTCACGATCTCGACGCCCGTGAAAGGGTGCGGGCGGGGCTTCTACTTTCTGACGAAAGCGCGGGTTTCGACGATGATGACGCGCCCTGTCATGACGACGATCGCGATTGCGGGACCAACGATGCCGGGATCGAATATAAATCGATGGACGGCCCGCCGCTCGTCCCCGCTCAAGGCACCTCCGCCACCACCTTAAGGAACGCCGCCGGTATCTCGGTCCGCGCCGGGTCCCCGCTGACATTCTCCCGCTCGAACAGGGCGACCAGTTCGGCGTGCAGCGCGTCGGCGCGGCCGTCTTTTTCGGCGGCTTCGAAGGCGTTCATCGTCGGACCGTACCAGTTGCGGAACAGGTCGACGAACCCTGCCGGCGGGCCGTCGAAGCGGAAGGTGTAGAGTTCGCGCGAGGCGGCGACCTGGGTTTCCGGAACAGCGGCGGCGGCAAAGCGGGCGCGGACCTCATCCTCCTTGCCCCACAGCATCGGGCTGACAAAGCCTTCGGGCGGCGGCGGGGTATAGGCGGCGCTGATCGTCAGCACCTGCGCCACCAGCGTCGGGTCGCCGGGGATCCAGTTGCCCATGACGATGCGCCCGCCCGGCCGTGTCACGCGCACCATTTCGGCGGCGACGTCATAAGGGCGCGGTGCAAACATCGCGCCGAATATGCTGACGAGCGTGTCGAAGCTGTCATCGGCAATCCCGGTCAGCGCCGATGCGTCGCCCTCCTGAAACCGGATATTGCCCAGCCCGAGTTCGGCGGCGCGCGCATTGCCGGCCGCGACCAGATTGCTGGCGATATCGACGCCCAGCACATCCGCGCCGGCCTGCGCCGCCGGGATGGCGGTGGTGCCATCGCCGCAGCCGAGATCGAGGACGCGCATGCCCGGCCCGACGCCGACAGCCGCCACCAGCGCGGCCCCGCTATCGCGCATACATGCCGCGAGTCGGGTGAAATCGCCCTTTTCCCACAATGCCTTATTCGGATTCATCTCGCTCTCCTCTTGGAGCGACCCGGCGCCAATATAGGCGGTGTGGGGAAAAAGACCAATTTTCAGCGCGAGCACAAGCCAATGGCGCAAGCGGCGGCAGCCCTAACCAAATCTTCACCGCCCGCGCGCTATATGCCCCCGATGATCAGGCCCAGACAATTTGGCAAGCTCGGCAATCGCGGCATGGCGCGGCTGACGACGGGAATCGACGGCGGTATGGTGCTGCCCGAACGCAGCGCGAGCTGCCGCGTGGATAATGTCTCACGCACCGGATGCCGCCTGTCGCTCGACACCCCGCCCCGGCTGGGCGCGACGGTGCTGGTGCGGGTCGACCGGATCGAGGCGCTGGGCACGGTCAAATGGGTGCGCAGCAGGCGGTGCGGGATTGCCTTCGAACGGCCGCTCGACCCGCCGGCGCTCGAACGGCTGCGCTGGATTGTCGAACATGAAAGCGATCATGCGCAGAACGGCCTCCGGTCGGCCACCGCGGTCTGGCGCTGAACCCCGGCGCCGGGCACGCTATCGCTTGCAGGCCTCGGTCGTGCCCTTTTCCACACCCAGCCGCGAAAAGGATGTTGTCGAGCTGGTGCTGATCAATATGCCCTGGGATTCGCATTTTCGAAGCTGGAAGCGCACCTTGCGCGCGCGGAAATCGAGGCTGACCCGGCGGAATGTTTCCATGAGGTCGGTGCCGAGCAGCATCGCGGGCTGCTCCGTCAGGCCGAACACGGTGAAGGGCGGGACATCGGCAAAGGCAATGGGCACATTGCGCAGGATGACCGAACCGAGCCGGATATCGTTGACGATGGCCAGGTCGAGTTCGACCGTGACACCGGTCACGCCGGTCATTTCGACCTTTTCGAGTTTCGCGCCGCGCCGGATGATCTGTTCGCGCAGGGCGGAATTGCCGATGCTGATTTCCGATCCGGTATCGACGACCGCGTTGATCGTTTTTCCATTGGCCCTGACTTCGGTCAGGATCAGCTGCCCGCGCCGTCGCCGGGCGGTGACGACAATCTCCCCGTCCATGCGCGGCGGCGGCTTGCTCGCATCCTCTACGGTGATCAGCCGCTTTTCGAAATCGAGCATCAGCCGCTCCTCGGCCAGCGCGTCGATACCGAGCATGCCGTCGCCGCCAAGGTCGTTTTCCGCCAGCACCGGGAGTTCGAGATCGCTGACACTCTCCTTGCCCAGCCCGAGCTCGTCGACCAGCACGCGCGGCACGATGCTGGTGCCGGTCATGCCGTTCAGCGTCACCGGCGTGCCTTTCGGCAATTGCAGCGATTTCGCGATGCGGGTACCGATGACCGAACTGTCCGCGCCGCTGTCGACGACAAAGCGGTATGGGCCCGTTCCGTTGACCTCGACCGCAATCGTCATCCGGCTGCGCACTTTTCTGGCGTCGATTTCCTCTCCGCCGATAGCCAGCGCGTCGTCGATCACCGCCGCGGGAAGCGCTGGCATCGGCACAGGCGGTACGCGGACCGGTTTGGGCAAATCTGCATGCTGCGCGGTGGCTGGAACGACCGCTGCCACCATCGCCAGCGCGAAGCAGGCGACCAAGACACCCTCCACATGTCTTGCTCCGATCGTCATCGTGTGAAGATAGCCTTCATGGGACCGCTTCGCCAGCCGTGCTTTTGCTCTTCGACGAGCGGAATGGCGTTTTGGCAGAATAGGCTGCGCGGCCGATTGCAGTTCGCACTTGCAACATGGCACCGGCTTGTGGTTAATTTCCCTCATCTGGATTTCGATTGGGAAAGCGAGGTTTGGAAAATATGGGTAGCATCGCCAGCGGGCCCGATCGGGGCAAGATGGCCATCGCCGAAATGAAGGAATTTGCGGGTTTCGCTGCCGGAACGCAGCGCTATATCCGCCGGTCGCTCGACATTGCATTTGCCCGCATAGAACAACGCCAGAGCGAGGCGGTCGACCGCTGGTCGCGCGATACGGTGGAACAGGTGAAAATCCGGGTGCAGGCCCGCTATTATGAGCGCATCGACATCTTGCGCGATGCAGTCCCCGACACCGCCGATCTCGACCAGGTCGAGCCGTTCATGGCCCCGCTGGTGCAGCTGTCGGCATTCGATCTGGCGCAGGACAAGTTGCCGAGCTTCTCGTCCTACCGCTTTCTGTATGAAAGGCTGATCGGCGCTGCGGCACGGCCCTGGCTGCCCGGCGCATTCTGCGCTGCAGCTGCGCTGCCGCATATAGAGCCGGCGCGGCGACGCGACCTTCTGCAAACCATCAGCGAAGGCGCCGCAACCGCCCCCGGCTGGTCAAAGCGGGAGCCGACTTTCTACCCCGCCTGGGTGGACAAGGAAGACCAACGCGGAGAGGAGGATGACGGTGGTTCGCAATTGCCGGTGCGGCTGGACTAGGGTACCGGATACGCTATGAGCAACAGGGATGACGACCCAAGCGCTTCACCCCACCACCGCCTACAAGATCCTGACCGCCAGCCAATGGGCGCAGTTTCAGACCGACGGCGTTTTCCTTGGCGCTCCAGTAGATGTCGCCGACGGTTATATCCACCTCTCGACCGCTGACCAGCTTCGAGAAACGCTGGATAAGCATTTTTCCGGGCAGATCGCTCTGGTAATCGCCGAAGTCGATTTGGCGGCGCTGGCGGATAGCGTGAAATGGGAGGTTTCGCGCGGTGGCGCGCTGTTTCCCCACATCTACGGGTCGCTGCCGATGTCAGCGATTTTGGGGATCGCACAGCCACCTGTTTGATCGAGATCAAGGCGCGGCAACGCGCACCGGAATAATGAAGTCCGGTCATAGCACAGGAGCTTGTCATGGACGTTTTTGAGATTCCCTTCGTCGCCTTGTTTACCGGCATGGTGCTGTCGTTCGCCGCGGTCATGCTCTACGGCACCGTAAACGAATATCGGCGGAACTAAGTATTTACTCTACTGTAGGTTGTCGTTCTGAAGAAGCCGCAACCGCCGGAACATGGCTCCGGCGGTCCTTTGTAAGGGCACTAAACTAGAAACGGACGCCAACGCCGACGACTGCCTGGTGGCGGTCGAAATCGGTGTCGAGGTCGAAATCATCTTCTCCGATGTCGATGTTGCGATAGTTGGAATAGCGATACTCCGCCTTGATGAAGCCGCTCGGCCCGAACAGGTTGAACTTCTGCTCTATGCCCGCGCCCAGACGGTATCCGTCTGCCGTTACGCCATTATTATAGATCGTACCTGCACCGTCGTCGAACCGGCTTTCAAACTTGGCGTTGGTGTAGCCACCCTTGGCGTAAATCATGGTCGAAGGCGACACTGCAAAGCCCAGACGTGCGCCGACATAGAGATCGCGGTCGGTGTTCAGGCGAAAACTGTCGCCTGTGGCCAACACGTCAGCGGCGCTGCCCTTGACGTCGGAGTCGGCATATTCGCCTTCGATCCCTGCAATCACGCCGCCGAGCTGGAAGTCATAGCCGCCAGCGATGCCATACATAAGATCACCATCGCCCTCGCTGACATCGTCATAACCGACAATGCCTTCGATGTGGGGACCGGTAAAGGGTGCTTCTTCCTGTGCAAAAGCAGGGGTGATGGCGACGGTGGAGAGGAGGGCCGCAGCCACAAGATATTTACGCATTTTTCAATAATCCATTTATTGTGAAACAGACGCCGTCATTTGCGGCGCCGTTTCTAAAACGGTCCTTGCTCCCCGGCAGTTTCATGAACCTAAAACAACAAACGACTGTTACTCAAATGTCGCACTCCAGCATGCCGCCAAAAGTAAGGCCCGCCCTCCAACAGGAGAACGGGCCCTCCGCTCCTTGCGACGCCGCAGAACGACGCCTTGGGGAAATTATTCGATGCCGGTATCCTGATGGCCGCGGGGACGATTGCCGTGTTCATCTATATCGTCAGGTTCCAAACCACCCTCCCCGAGCAATTGTGGCTCGTCATCGTCGCTGCGTTCACCGCGATAGGCATCCATGTCGATCCTGCCGCTGCGTTCCATCTGGTTCATGCGGTCAACAACATCTTGTTCGTCATCAGGAGCAATCTGCGCCGGATTGCTGTGTCCGCCATGCTCGCTGCCCGCGCCGACCCATTCTCCGGCAGATCCGAGAATGGCATCAGTTGCGACGGTTTGTGCTTGCGACGATTCATCGTCCTGCCCACCGTCATTGCTTTCCGGTGCGTCCTGCGACCGATTTACAGGCCGCTCGTCGGCATGGTCGTTATCGATATCCTCACCGGTCGCTGTTATAGCAGCATCCCGCGCCCCAGCCCTGTCGCCGATCCGCAAATCGGCATTACTAGCGTAGCTTGATGGCTCAACTGGCGCAGTTGCGGCTGCGGCATCGGTTATCGGAGTTGTGCCGATGGGACGGCTGTTGGCGTCGGTGTTCATGGTTTTGTCCTCTCAATGCCCCGGTCAGCACAACGTCGATGTCGTTCTTCCGTTCCGCACCGATGCGATGAGTTTAGCGCAAGATAGCGACAAAGAGAGAATCGATTGGCTAAGTCCGCCAGATTCATCGTCGCGAAGGGCTTGCAGCAAATGAAAAATTGCGTAACTTCGTGGTAGAGGGTGAAGAGGGAGGCAAAAATGCTTCAACGGGTTGCGGTGTCGCTGGTCATTCTGGCAGCGATTATTGTTGGGCTGCAGTTTTTTCCGACAGCGGCGGATGGGGCAGATAAGTGCCCGTCTATTACAGTCACCGGTGTTGCGGGCGAAGGAACCACAGCGCTGTTCAGCGCCAACATCACCAGCCTTTACGACAATTTGACTTACAACTGGACGGTGTCCGCGGGTACTATTGAAAGTGGTCAGGGAAGCCTGCAAATTTCTGTCGCTTCTGCCGATGCCGCTGCAGTCACTGCCAGCCTCGAGGTAGGGGGAATACCGGCAACTTGCCCCAATACGGCCAGCAGCACAGTCCAATTCTGATACTTCGTAAATTTACATAGCCCAGTTGAAATCCAGACTGGTTTCGCCGATGCGCTGACCGTCACTGTCAAATCGCCGTTCGATTATCCTGCCACGCCCGTCAGGGCGGACGGCCACTACGGTGCTGCACCTTGTGCCGTAAACAGGGTTATGAATGAAAATCGGATAGGCATCTTGGTCAGGTAGCTTTTCTTCACCCAGCATATCCAGCAGCAGGTCGAGCCGATGAGGCTCATCCGCCAACCATGAATTCATGGCGCGGGTCAGCCTGTCCTTGCGTGGCCAATGTTCGTCGGGAATTGCGTTTGAAAGACCATAGATGCCGTTGTCGAGGGTACATAATGTGTGCGCGGGACGGTTGGACAAAAGCATTGCACCATTTTGGTCGGAAGCGAGCAGATTGAAGGGATTGAAACAGTCACCATTATCCGGCAGCAACCCACCGCCAAGCCAATCGGCGACGAGCGCGCCACGGGAGCATTTGTCAGGGTCGGGCCTTTCACTGCTACGGATGTTGGTAACGACGGCAAAGCGGCCTTTGGTTGATACGCCCATCCAGCTTCCACCCGAGACCAGATCGCGTCCCGCGATAATGTCGGTCTGGTCTTCCCAGTGCGACAGCGGTGCGGACTGGCGTGCGTGAAATTCATCGCGATTGCCGGCGACAATAATGTGCCATTCAGGATGGGCCCGCCAAGCAACGGCCACTACGCACATACAAAAAGGGCTCCGGCATATGCAGCAACCAGTAACTGCGCTTCCTTCCAGTCTGCCCGCAGCCAATGATCGATCTGACGCTGCTCTAATATTACCGGCATAGTGGTTGCACCTACCTCCTTCGCCAGTCCACTCGCCTCGGTGGTGAGTATCGAGAAAACGGGCATGTCCGTCAAATCGCGCCAGATTCCAGCCATCGCAAAGAGCGGCTGATCGTCAACCGCAATCCAATGCGCCTTGCCGCTGCCGCAGCATCACCGATGTTGCCGGGACAAGACAGCGTAACTCGGTATGCCTCAAATTGCCGACCCAGAACGGACTGTCGACATTGCGCACATTAGGCACCCAGCGCATTTCGCCCGACGGTCCAATGTTTTCCAAGCCGGGCGCGGGATAGCCCCAGACGATCGGTCGGACAAAACGCCGTCCCGTCTTTTGGGAGCGGGCGACAACGGGCGCAAATTCCCCTGGGGACAGCGCTCCGCCAGCCCAAGGGTCTGGCCCCTGATCGGCGTCTAGCGCTGTGGCGATGTCGCGCGAAGACGCTTGGAGACGATAACGGCTGGTCACCGCTTTCTGATGCGATGGACCAGACAATTTGGCAATGCGCCATGGCGACTTGGATGCCCGAGCAAACTCAAAGTGGCTTTTCGTAAATGCGGTAGACCTTGTTGACCTCGCCCCCAACTGCCTCGCCGACCGACCGCATCGGCCCGTTGCTCGCCAGCACCCAGCCAAAGTCGCCGTGCGTCGCGCCATATTTCTCTACCGCATCGCGCCGGATATATTCGATGAGCATAAAAGCGAGCTGACTCGCCATCCGTGTGGCCTGCAGCTTTTTGACGACGCCCATGAGTGGCACGCGCATCGTGCGGACCTTCGGCTTGCGCAGCCACCAGAGCAGCCTGGCCCAGTTAAATGGCCAAAGTGTACCGCCGAAGTCCTTCAGTTTCTCGTTAAGGTCGGGAATGGTCATCATGAAGGCCACCGGCTCGCCGTCGACTTCCGCAACACGGATCAGATCTTCGTAAACGATGGGTTTCAGCTTTTTACCGGCAAAGGCGATCTCGGCATCCGTAAAGGGCACGAAACCCCAATTGTCGCTCCAGGCATCGTTGAGGATGGACAGCAGCAGCCCCGCCTCCTCATCAAAGCGGCTCTTGTCGACACGGCGAATACGGATGCGGCCCGACTTCTCGCCCATGGCGACGATGCGGTTGGTGAGCTCCGGGAAACCGGTTGAGATCGGAAGCGCATAGGTCAACAGGTCCTGCACGCCAACATAGCCCGTTGATTCAACCCAGCCAGCATAGTCGGCGCGATTGAAACCCATCATGACCACCGGCGGTGCGTCAAAACCTTCTACTAAAAGGCCGGGTTCATCCCACATAGCGAGGCTTATCGGACCCATTGAGCGGCTCATGCCCTTTGCTCGCAACGCCTCTTCTGCGCGCAAAATCAAGGCGGCAGCGACCGCCTTATCCTCCGCCTCGAACAGGCCCCAATTGCCGCAGCCCGGCCCCATCCCCTGCTCGGTTGGCTGCGCCAGCGCGAGATGGTCGATATGGGCAGAAATTCGACCGACAACCCGCCCGCGACGTTCGGCCAGGAAAAATTCGGCCTCGCCATGTTCGAACCAGGGATTTTTGCCGGGGGTTATAAGGCCGTGCACCTCATCCTTCAGCGGCGGAACCCAGTTTGGATCGGCTGCGTAAAGACGAAAGGGCAGATCCACAAAAGCCCTGCGGTCTGCCTTTGTCGAGACCGGACGAATGATGATATCGCTCATGATCTTCCCCTCATTCGGCGTGGCATGTCTGTCAACGGATTACAGCCGCAGCCTTTTTCCAAAAGCGCCCAATGCTGCCCTGTCACCCGCATCAAGCCCGAAACGCAAGCCCAGCCAAAGTAGCGGTCCAAACAATATGGTGAGACCGATGGCCCGAACGGGCGCACCGAGCGGCAGCAACGCGAGTCCGCCTAACCAGAGTAGAATGATGATTGCCGCAGCGACGGCGGCAGCGCGCCAGAAACCGTGGCCAAAAGGTACCAGCCTATCACTGATCCTGAGTTCCAATACCGCCAGCCACGCCGTCGCAACCACCGCGACCGACACGGCTATAGCCATGCCGTAAGCACCTTGATCCGGTACCAGCCACAACGCCAGCGCCACCCACAAGGCGATGCCAATCAAGCTGTTCGCAAACGGTAACGCCTTATGCCCGACCATTTCGACAATCGGGGTCGCTGGCCCGATGGCAGCTTCACCCGCACGCGCGACCAAAAGCACCAGGAGAACGGGCAATGCCGCCTCGGCACCGGGCGCAAAAGCGCTGAGCATATCGGATGCAATCAAGATCATGAAACCCGCCAAGGGTACGGCAAGCAGCAACGACATATGCGTCGAGAATCGGTACATCGGCAGCATCGCACCCCGATCCGCTGCTGCCTGGGCCGAGGCGAGCGGCGACAAGACATATAGAAAAGACTGCCGGACGATCAGCGGGATCGAGGCTATCTTGCGGGCAATCCCATATAAACCAGCAGCCGTAGCACCCCCTGCCCCGGGCATCATCAGGTTGAGCAGAATAGGCGGCAAATCATTATAGGCCCGGCGGGCAATGGCGGGCGGCATCATTGCCGCGCCGCTTTGCAGGACGGCGCGGCGCGTAAAAGCTGGCATGGGTGCGCTCCACAAAAGCGCCGAGTCATAATATCGTCCGAGCAACTGCGCCGACAGTATAGCAGTCAACGCAAGCGACAGCATGTGACCCAGCAACAAACCGGCAAGGTCGAAGCCCAGGGCAAAAAGGCCCGTCGCAAAAACCAGCCGTGCGACCTGTTCCCAGAAGATGCGCAGACGTATCTCTGGACCGAACGCCCGCTTTGCGCGCGCCGCAGCAGTCGCAATTTCAACGAAAATCCAGAGGGGAAGGCTCCATGCAAAAAGCGCAATAGCACGTGGCAGGGTATCTGCCTCTTCCGGCGCGGCGGCCACAAAACCGGCCAGCCAGTTCGCGGATAGAGTCATGGCGAAAGCCGCCACAATACCTAGCCCGGTCCCCGTCAAAAGCGCAAAGCGAACCGCTCCGTGCTGGCGCTCCCTGCTATCTTCGGATGGCACGATACGCTGCAACGCCTGGCCCATCGCGAGATCGAGAATATTCGCCAATATGTTGATTACCGCCCAAAGCACCACATAGACACCGTACCCTGCGAGGCCGAACATCCATGTATAGGCAGGCTGCGCCACCACCTCGATAAGCGCGCCAAGACGCGACAATGCCGCGAGCCCGGCTCCCTTGGCGACCTCCTGATTGCTGACCGCTGGCGCCGGGGGAACCAGCGCGTCCTCAATGGGTCCGCTCATTCTTCGGTACGCACCAGCACCGTTTCACCAATCAGAAGGAAGAGGAGAAACGGCCCCCAGGCGGCAATCCATGGCGGATATGCCCCCAGGTTACCCATCGCCAAAGCGAAGTTATCGGCAACAAAATAGGCAAAACCCAAAGCCATTCCGATTACCGCGCGCAGAAACAGTGCGCCCGAGCGCGCCAGCCCGAAAGCGGCCACAGCCGCGAGCAACGGCATTAAAAGCGTGGACAAAGGACCGGACAGCTTGTGCCACAATATCCCTTCCAGATTGTCTGTGCGCCTGCCAGCAGACTTCAGATCGTCAATCGCGCCCATGAGCGGAAAGAAGCCCAGACTGTCACCATCGACTTTTACATAATTGAAACGATCGGGGGTAATCCCCTTACCGACGACAAGACCTTCGAACTTTGTTTCCTCGGTCGTGGCGACGTCGAACGAGCTCACATTCCTGAGTTGCCAACCGCCATTCACATAACGCGCCTCCTCGGCGCGGACAACTTGCCGCAGGCCGCCATTCGCCCGCAAATAGAGGCTGACATTGCCGAGTCGCGTCGCATCCCCCGAACCGCTAACACGACCGGCGTTGATCAAGTCCTGTCCCTCGCGCACCAAGACATTGGTCTTGATGCCAGTCTCGGCCGGAACAGGACCATAGTCCTCCGCTTGCCAGGCCTTTAACCGAGCCGTATTCGGAGCGACAACCGTTTCAGCAAAAGCGAAGGAAATGGCTGCCACCGCAAAGCTGGCCACAAACATCGGCGCGAGAATCTGATGCGCCGACAATCCCGCCGCTTTCATCGCCACTACCTCGCTGTTCTGGCTGAGGGTTGCAAATGTGATGATCGTGCCAAGCAAGACCGAAAAGGGCAGAAAACGTGCGATAATCTGCGGCATGCGCATCCCCACATATCGCATGACATCACCCTGGTCATTGCCGGGCACGGCGAGTATCTTGCCGCTTTCCCCCAGCAAGTCGAGGGTCATTAACACCAGCACAAGCATGGCCAGCACCGCAAAACTGCGTGTGACGAACAGTTTTGCCATGTAGAATGTAATGTTGCGCGAAGGGAAGAAATGCATCGGTTACGTCCCTTCCGGCATGCCGATAGTGGCAAGCCGCGATCTGCGCCTGAAGCGGAAAGTCCGTCGGATCGCTTTTCCGACTTTCTCGGCGAAAACCTCCAGCGCGCCAATTGGCTGCCCGCCAGGAACATGTGCAATCACATGATACATCCAGAGTATAAGCGCCGCAAAAAGCACGAAAGGCACCCAGAGCGCCAGGAAAGGATCTACAATACCCATGCCACCGACGCCCTCGGCATATTCATTTATCTTATGGTAGGTGACGACCATAACAATTGAGAGAAATACCCCCAGCGCCGACGTCGAACGCTTCGGCGGTACAGCCAGCGCAACAGCCAGAAACGGCAGCAGCAACATCATGGCGACCTCGACCAGCCGAAAGTGAAGATTGGCCCATGCCCGGTTACGCTCCAACGCGGGCTTGGTCGCGTCGCTGCCGATCCGGACCAGTTCGGTTATGACATATTCGCGATCCTTGCCCCCACGCGCACGAAAGTTTTCGATGCGCGGGAGGGGGATCGGGACATCGTGGCTGGTGAAGCTCAATACGCGAGGCGTTTCGTAATTAGGCGCATCGTGAACGAGTGTGCCCTTTTCCAGCCGCAATAATATGGTGTCCGGATCGTCCGTCCGCAAAAACTGTCCCTCTTCGGCAGTCACCGCGATCGACTGCCCGCTCTTGCTTTGTGCATAGACGAACATGCCAGACAGCTGGTTCCCGTTGTCGCGACTCTCATCGATCCGGACGGTCAAATTTTCGCCAACATTGTTGAATTCGCCCACCCGAACCTTGGCGCCGAATGCACCGGATCGAAGTTCAAAGCGCAACTCCTCGTAAAAATATCGTGCCGTTGGCTGAAGGAAACCGACAATCGAGAAATTGACTGCCGCCAAGGTGAGCGCGAACAGGAAAGGGACCCGCAACAGACGGAAATAGCTCATTCCCACTGCACGAAAAATATCCAATTCTGAAGAGGTTGCAAGCCGCCGGAAGGCAAGTAAAATCCCCAGCAAAAGACCTATCGGGATACCAAGCGACAGATATTCAGGAAGCAAATTGGCGAGCATCCGCCACACCACGCTCACCGGTCCGCCCTCAGCCGCAACAAAATCAAACAGGCTCAACATCTTCTCGAGCAGCAACAATGAGGCGGCAATCGCCAAGGTGGCGAGCAGCGGCAACATCACAAGGCGAAAGATGTAGCGGTCGGTGGCGGTCAGAAATTTCAACTTATCGTCGCCCTATTACCCTAATTTGGCCGCAAACTCACCCGATAGACGCTATCAGGTTCAGGGGC